>NZ_JAHHPS010000605.1:0-11432 GCF_024606275.1 Endozoicomonas sp. SESOKO4
CTTACAACCTTAGATATTTATATTTGGTTTTAGTTCCCTATGAATACTTAGACTTCTGACACTTCCAGCCTTGTCGAGGCTTCAACCTAAAAGGCTACAGCCAGCCTATTGCGAGCGGACATACGCAGAAGCTATGCATAGCCCAGGGATCAAATAAGTGTTGCAGCGAGCTGTTGTCACAGGTAGCGTTGAAACATTGACTCAAAGGATTGAGCACATGTTATCGACCCTGCTTCGTCTTCTTGCGATTCTTTCATCTCATCTGCTTAGCAATCATTCCTGGGCATCGGAACCCGAGCTCTGGTATCAGAAGGTCTGGTGCGAAGGTAAAGGTGGCGAAGTTGAAGTCAGGCTGGATGATGGGAGACGTGTTGATTGCATGACTGAAAGTCATGCCATTGAAATGGATTTTGCCAACAAATGGCCTGAAGCCATCGGCCAGTCCCTGGCCTATGGAATGCTGACCAGAAAACAGGCGGGAATTGTGTTGATTCTGAGAAAACCATCCGACCATGAATACTGGGATCGCTTACAGCAGGTTTTGGAGCACTATCAACTTCCGGTTACGACTTGGAAACTCGGTCCCTGAAACTGCCGTTTTTTCTTTTATGAAAAAAGTTTAATGATTCACTCATCTTCCGGTTACCTGCCTTCGATTATGCTACGCCCATCTTTTAAACAGATACCTATATCGATAGAAAACCGGAGACTCAAACCATGAATCCAACACTGTCTGCTTTCCTTGCTGCTTCAACGATTGCTCTGACCACTGGCAACGCAATGGCTGAATACACCGGCCCCAATAGCACACCCACCATCAATGATATTGCCACCATCATCGAAAACCCGGTTGATGACTCCCGGGTAGAACTGACCGGTTACCTGACCAATAAAATCGACGATGAGACCTACACCTTTTCAGATGGTAAAGACAGCATTCAGGTAGAGATTGAGTCCAGAGACATGCCTGACGTGCAGATTAATGAAAAGACCAAAGTTAACATTCTGGGTGAAGTCGAAAGCGGTGCTTTTGAAACCACCGAAATTGAGGTCGAAAAAATTTCTGTCATTTAAACAGACCTTCCGTTTGAAAAAGGGTTGCCAGAAATCCTACGGCAACCCTCAGTCCGTTTAAAACAAAGCCAAAAATAGTCGACTGAAAGGAACATCTAATCAATCGATCTGGTAAACCAGCGTAGAACCAGAGACTTCATGACCGATAATCAATAAAGGCTTTCCAGTTGGACTTTCAGAAGCCTCGACAAACTTCATCCCTTCGGGAGACACATCGCCTGCTTTTTCTGGCTCTTTGTCAGTATCAACAGAAAAGTCACGGTTGTAGACATAGCGGACAAACTCAGCTTCTGCTGGATCAGTCACGTCGTACATCAGGACACCACCGGTTCGCTCCAGGCCAATAAACGCATATTGACGTCCATCAATCTCACCCACGGCCAGTGCCTCTGGCTCAGGGCCTTTATCATCACTGCGGTTATCGCCTTTGGTTTCCTCGTCATTATTGTTGAAATGTTTACCCAGTACGGCTGCTGTCACTTCTTCAAAGTCACTACCCGAGTCATAAACCAGCTCACCCGCTTCGTTCCAGATAGAAAATGAGCGAGCGCCATAGGAGTAAAGTTCTTCAAACTGGCCATCGTTATCCGTATCACCCAGTGTGTTGGTAATTTTCAGGCGAGCAAGCTTTTTCTTATCTTTGGCTGCCTCAGCATTAGGATGCTCCCGGGCGACCTCAACCTTCTTGGTACGAACCTCTTCTGTGAACCCCAGGCAACCGTCTTCGTTATCGTATTTCAAACCACCTGAAGCCAGGCACTGATCTTCAGAAGCAGTTGTGTACCAATAATCTCTGGCATCACCTTCGTTGGCTGTCACAACATAGGTTTTACCTTCGACCGAATAGGTAGCAATGGTATCTGGCTGATACATACCGTAGACACCGCTCCATTTCTGAAGATTCACACCACCATCTTTATTGCTGGCATCCATCGCAAATTGGCCATAATCCTTATAGCCAAGGGGAACAATAGAATCAATTCGCGCATTGGCAATATCAACGAGTGCCAGGGCATTGTTTTCCTGCAGAGAAACGTAAGCAGTTCCGGAATCAGCAGAAACGGCTATGTACTCAGGCTCAAGGTCCTGAGCCACAGAGGCATCACGACCAAAAACCCTGACATCTTTCGGCAATTCACTGTTTCTGGAGTAGCCTTTGTTGAAAGCAGTGAAAGTAGCATGACGTGGTTCTTCCAGTTTGCCTTCAGAAGTCACCTTGACAACGCTGACCGAACCTTCCGGGTCATCTTTGTAATCTGATGAAGGTTCACCTTCGTTTGCTGTCAGCAGGTATTTTCCATCCGGTGTAAAGGTCACCATATCAGGCAGCGCCCCTACCAATTTATAGTCACTGAATACGGCACCACCTTCGGCATCGAGCTTATAAACAATGACAACGCCTTTCTTTTGTTTGTCGCTATTTTCAACAGCAACAGCCAAAAGATCGCCATGAACAGAAACGCTGTTAGCGGTGCCCAGCTTCATGCCATCAATACTGGACTCAAGATTGATCTTGCCAATTTTGAGAATATTGGAATCCATGGTCGGATTAGCAAGTGGCTGCCCCTTGAGGGATTTGCCACTGAGAATATCTATGGTTTTATCAAGGGCGTTGACAACATAGATAGACTGACTGGCTTTATGCCAGGCCACAATCTCTGCGGCACCTTTATGGTAACTGCCAGAAGCATATCGACCGATCGGCTCCATGGTGGGATGGGAAACTTCAGCATTTTCCTGAACCATTGAACAGCCAGCCAAAATAAAGGGAGCTGCCAGAGTGATAGCGTTGCGAGTAAGTTTCAGTTCCATTGAGGTTCCTGATTTTATTCAATTTGATCAGGGCTTTTTATAACGGTTGCAAATGACTGTTTAATGACAACTATGACATAGAGACAAAGTTGTCTCGCACCAACACTCTGAGGCTGCGCCAAAAGTGCGGCATTCTCTGTTTTGACAGCCTCCTCGACATGAGAACGAGAATGAGCAGAAAAGCTAACCAAAATCACAAACCCGGAGCAAGCTCCGGGTTATTAATATTCAGAGATGAATAATCTGAGCTTAAGCCTGCTCAACAGTATTCTTTTCAACGGCCTTGGGAGAAGCTTTAGTCAAACAGATAAAGCCAGCAATACCGGCTATCAGGGACGCAATCAGAACCCCTGCTTTGGCCAGTACTAAATCATTGGGGCTGCCAGCAAATGCCAGTTCTGATATGAAGATCGACATGGTGAAACCGATTCCGCCCAGAAAGGCAACGCCCACAATATGCAGGAAGTTACATTCATGAGGCAAGTCACCCCATCCCAGCTTCCAGCCTATCCAGGTGGCACCTGCAATACCAATTAACTTACCTAACACCAGACCCAGAGTGACACCCAAGGTGACGTTATTGAAAATCTCGGTATCCCCGGAAAAAACATCAAAGGGAATACCGGCATTGGCCAGGGCAAAAATGGGAATGACGATATAAGTCACCGGTAAGTGCAGGCTGGTTTCGATTCTCTGCAGTGGAGCTTCTGCCAGGCGAGTACCATTTCCAAGCGCCCGGACGTAAGCACGCATTTTTTCATTACGCAAAACGTCCTCACCAGGACGGTAACTACCATCAAATCGCCGAATCAGATTTTTTATCTGGTCACTGAATGCAACAGGATCGTATTTGGGTTTAGCCGGAATGGCAAAAGCGGTAATAACGCCAGCCAATGTCGCATGAATACCGGCTTCGTACAGCTGCAACCAGAGGCCACCACCCACCAGGAGATAAGGCAGTGGATTACGAATACCAAAAGCATTCATCACCCACAAAAAGGCAGTGAATCCAGCAGCCCACAGCAAAGCCACCTGATTGATTTCGTTGGTGTAGAAAACAGCAATGATCGCAATAGCTCCCAGGTCATCCACAATGGCCAAAGCCACGAGGAAGGTAATCAGACTTTTAGGAACACGGCCACCCAGAAGTGCACAGGTACCAACAGCAAAGGCAATATCCGTTGCCATCGGAATGCCCCAACCGTCTGCGGCAACACCTGTCGGGTTGATGCTGGCATAGATCAGTGCGGGCACTACCATACCCCCAATCGCAGCCATGATAGGCAATACGGCATGTTTGAGGTCGGAAAGCTCACCGACAAGAAACTCACGTTTGAGTTCGAGACCGACGTGGAAAAAGAAAAAAGCCATCAGACCATCATTGACCCAATGGTGAATAGACATCTTCAGGCCGCCTTCACCGATAGAAATACCGGCATAGGTTTTCAGAATCTGTTCATAGAGGGGAGACAGATTACTGTTCGCGATCACCAAAGCGATGACAGCGCAGATCATCAGAAGGATGCCGCTGGTCGTTTGACGATGGATAAATTCTTCAAAAGGCGTGAGGATACGGTCAAATGCCGCCTCCCAGCGAGCGTTATAAACCCTGCCTTTCCGACCAATAAATTTTGTAAAATTATTTCCCGCCACAGCAACTCCTCAAGAGCATCAAGCTTGACACCGTAGACTACATCATGCGTTTGTTGATGTCTCTTAAATGTTCAGCGAGTCTTTCAGTTGCCTTTAGTCAGGTTTTAGTCTGGTGTTAATCATCACAGTTTCCAGACACCAAAAAATGAGAAAGGCCACCCGAAGGCAGCCTTTCTGTTTAGCTCACTGTATAAAAACAGGCGTCAGCCTATTGTTACACCTCGCCGAAGTTAAGAGCTTCAGACAGAGCCGCTTCAACTTCAGAAGCAGAGACCTTGCTTGGTACTTCAAACTCAGGCTCTTCGCGACCCTTACGACGTTCTTCGTGATAGGTCAGACCTGTACCCGCAGGAATCAGGCGACCGACGACCACGTTTTCCTTCAGTCCACGCAGGTAGTCACGCTTACCGGTCACTGCTGCTTCGGTCAGTACTCTTGTAGTTTCCTGGAAGGAAGCCGCAGAGATGAAGGACTCGGTCGCCAAAGATGCCTTGGTGATACCCAGCAGTACCCTGTCGTATTTGGCAGGGATCTGATCCTTGTCACCCAGCTTCTCGTTCTCTTCCAGAACGGACGTCAACTCTAGCTGATCACCACGGATCAGCGAAGAATCACCCGTGTCAGTGACTTCAACCTTACGCAGCATCTGACGCAGAATGGTTTCGATGTGCTTATCGTTAATCTTAACGCCCTGCAGACGGTATACGTCCTGGATTTCGTTAACGATGTAACGGGCCAGCTCACCGACACCCAGCAGACGCAGAATGTCGTGGGGGTTGGTAGGACCGTCAGAGATAACTTCACCCTTGGTCACCTGTTCACCTTCGAACACGTTCAGGTGACGCCACTTGGGAATCAGCTCTTCATACGGATCGCTGCCGTCGTTCGGAGTGATGACCAGACGCTTCTTACCTTTGGTCTCTTTACCAAAGCCGATGGTACCGGTGATTTCCGCAAGAATAGAGTGTTCTTTTGGCTTACGGGCTTCAAACAGGTCGGCCACTCGTGGCAGACCACCGGTGATGTCCTTGTTACCGCCGGACTGCTGTGGAATACGGGCAACAACGTCACCGATTTCTACCGTCGTGCCATCGGCCAGGTTCACCAGAGCGTTTGCAGGCAGGAAGTACTGAGCTGCTACGTCAGTGTTAGGCAGCTTCAGCTCCTTGCCATTGGCATCCAGCAGCTGGATAGCAGGACGAATATCCTTACCGGCAGAAGGACGATCCTTCGGATCCAGAACTTCGATGTTGGACAGACCGGTCAGTTCATCCGTCTGAGTCTTGACGGTAATGCCCTCTTCCATGCCCAGGAACTTAACGGTACCGGACAGTTCGGTCACAATGGGGTGAGTGTGCGGATCCCACTTGGCAACTATCTGACCGGCTTCTACATCAACACCGTCCTTAACAGACAGAACCGCACCGTATGGTAGCTTGTAACGCTCACGCTCACGACCGAATTCATCAGCAATGGCCAGCTGACCGGAACGGCTCACTGCCACCAAAGCACCGTCTTTACGTTCAACGTGCTTCAAGTTCAGCAGACGGGCAGTACCCTTGTTCTTAACAGAGATGTTGTCCTGTGCAGAAGCACGGGATGCAGCACCACCGATGTGGAAGGTACGCATGGTCAGCTGAGTACCGGGCTCACCGATGGACTGGGCAGCGATAACGCCGACTGCTTCACCTTTGTTAACGAGATGTCCACGACCCAGGTCACGACCGTAACATTTGGAGCAGATGCCGTAGCGGGTTTCACAGGTAATTGGAGAACGAACCTTGACTTCGTCAACGTTCATCAGCTCCAGACGCTTAACCCAGGCTTCGTCGATGAGGGTGCCGGCGGGCACAGCGATTTCATTCTCTGCACCTGGTTTGAGTACATCTTCAGCCACCACACGACCGAGGATACGCTCACCCAGAGGTTCGACAACTTCACCCCCTTCGATGTGCGGAGTCATCTGCAGGCCACGTACTGTGCCACAGTCGTCTTCAGTCACCACCAGATCCTGGGCGACGTCTACCAGACGACGGGTCAGGTAACCGGAGTTCGCTGTCTTCAGAGCAGTATCTGCCAGACCTTTACGGGCACCGTGAGTAGAGATGAAGTACTGAAGTACGTTCAGACCTTCACGGAAGTTCGCCGTAATAGGCGTTTCGATGATGGAGCCATCTGGCTTGGCCATCAGACCACGCATACCGGCCAGCTGACGAATCTGTGCAGCACTACCACGGGCACCGGAGTCAGCCATCATATAAACGCTGTTGAAGGATTCCTGCTCTTCCTCTTCACCCTGACGATTAATCACGGTGTCGGACTTCAGGTTGTCCATCATGCGCTTGGCCAGCAGTTCGTTGGCACGGGACCAGATATCGATCACCTTGTTGTACTTCTCACCCTGGGTCACCAGACCGGAAGCAAACTGGTTTTCAATCTCACGCACTTCTTCATTTGCGTCATTAATGATACGGCTCTTGTCGCCCGGGATAACGAAGTCGTTAACACCGATAGAAGAACCGGAGATGGTCGCGTAATGGAAGCCCATGTACAGCATCTGGTCAGCAAAGATAACCGTTTCTTTGAGGCCCACGTTTCGGTAGCAGGTATTCAGCAGGCGGGATATCGCCTTCTTCTTCATGGTCTGGTTAACCAGTTCGAAGGGCAGCCCCTCTGGTACGATTTCCCATAACAGGATACGACCAATGGTGGTATCGGCCAGGAAGGCATTGCTGTGCTCTACGCCATCGTCGTCTTTGTATTTTTCAGAAACACGTACCTTGATACGGGCATGCAGATCAGCATGACCGGTACGGTAGGCACGCAGGGCTTCGTTGACGTCAACGAAAGCCATGCCTTCACCCTTGGCGTTAATACGGTCACGGGTGATGTAGTAAAGACCCAGTACCACGTCCTGGGAAGGTACAATGATAGGCTCGCCACTTGCAGGTGCCAGGATGTTGTTGGTGGACATCATCAGGGCACGGGCTTCGAGCTGGGCTTCCAGAGTCAGTGGTACGTGTACCGCCATCTGGTCACCGTCGAAGTCAGCGTTATAAGCCGCACACACCAGTGGGTGCAGTTGAATCGCCTTACCTTCGATCAGAACCGGCTCGAACGCCTGGATACCAAGACGGTGCAGAGTGGGTGCACGGTTCAGCATCACCGGGTGTTCACGGATGACGTCAGCCAGAACGTCCCAAACCTCAGGGGTTTCACGCTCTACCATCTTCTTGGCAGCTTTGATGGTGGTCGCCAGACCTTTGGCTTCCAGCTTGCCGAAGATGAATGGTTTAAACAGTTCCAGAGCCATTTTCTTGGGCAGACCGCACTGATGCAGACGCAGGGTAGGACCTACGGTGATAACAGAACGGCCAGAGTAGTCAACACGCTTACCAAGCAGGTTCTGACGGAAGCGGCCCTGTTTACCCTTGATCATGTCGGCCAGGGATTTCAGAGGACGCTTGTTGGAACCGGTGATAGCACGACCGCGGCGGCCATTATCCAGCAGCGCATCTACCGATTCCTGCAGCATACGCTTTTCATTGCGGACAATGATGTCAGGAGCGTTAAGGTCGAGCAAACGCTTCAGACGGTTGTTACGGTTGATCACGCGGCGGTAAAGGTCATTCAGGTCGGACGTCGCAAAACGACCACCGTCCAGCGGTACCAAAGGACGCAGATCAGGTGGTAGAACTGGCAGAACGGTCAGAATCATCCACTCAGGGTTGTTACCTGACTTGTGGAAAGCTTCCAGGAGTTTCAGACGCTTGCTCAGTTTCTTCAGTTTGGTTTCAGAGTTGGTCTGCGGAATTTCTTCTCGCAGCATGTCCACTTCCTCACCCAGCTCGATGTCTGCCAGCAGAGCCTTGATGGCCTCTGCACCCATACGGGCGTCAAAGTCGTCGCCAAACTCTTCCAGAGCTTCGTAGTACTGTTCATCGTTGAGCAGCTGGTTTTTCTCCAGCGTCGTCATACCCGGATCAATAACAACGTATGACTCAAAGTACAGTACTCGCTCAATATCACGCAGGGTCATATCCAATAACAGACCGATACGGGATGGCAGGGATTTCAGGAACCAGATGTGGGCAACAGGGCTGGCCAGTTCGATGTGGCCCATACGGTCACGACGAACTTTCGCCAGGGCGACTTCTACGCCACATTTTTCGCAGATAACACCACGGTGCTTCAGTCGCTTGTACTTTCCGCACAGGCACTCGTAGTCTTTAACCGGGCCAAAGATTTTGGCACAGAAAAGGCCGTCACGTTCAGGCTTGAACGTACGGTAGTTGATTGTTTCCGGCTTTTTAACTTCACCGTAAGACCAGGAACGTACCATTTCTGGGGAAGCCAGACCGATACGAATCGAGTCAAACTCTTCTGTTTGGCCCTGGGTCTTGAGTAGATTCAGTAAGTCTTTCAAGATCGCATCTCCTCGATCCATCCGGTGGCCGGGCTATGCCCAACCAGCGGATTTCACGTATTCGTTATTCGGTGTCCAGCTCAATGTCGATACCCAGAGAGCGAATCTCTTTCAACAGTACGTTGAAGGATTCGGGCATCCCGGCTTCCATTCGATGATCACCATCGACGATGTTCTTGTACATCTTGGTACGACCGGTCACATCATCAGACTTAACAGTCAGCATCTCCTGCAGAGTGTAGGCAGCACCGTAGGCTTCCAGTGCCCATACCTCCATCTCCCCGAAACGCTGACCACCGAACTGGGCCTTACCACCGAGTGGCTGCTGGGTAACCAGAGAGTAAGAACCTGTGGAACGTGCGTGCATCTTGTCATCAACCAGGTGGTTGAGCTTCAGCATGTACATGTAGCCCACAGTGACAGGACGGTCGAAGGAATCACCGGTACGTCCGTCGTGCAGTCTTACCTGACCCGTGTCGCTGAGATCTGCCAGACGCAGCAACTCCTTCACTTCAGATTCTTTGGCACCATCGAATACCGAAGTAGCCATAGGTACGCCGCCGCGCAGGTTATGGGCCAGCTCCATGACTTCTTCGTCAGTGAACTTGTCCAGTTCCTCAACACGTCCGCCACCGACTCCGTTGTAAACCTGGTCGAGGAATTCACGGATTTCAGCCACTCTCTTCTGGGACTCGATCATGCGGTTGATCTTGTGGCCCAGACCACGTGCCGCAGCACCCAGGTGAGTTTCCAGAACCTGTCCTACGTTCATCCGGGACGGCACACCCAGAGGGTTCAGCACAATATCAACCGGGTTGCCTTCTTCATCGTAGGGCATGTCTTCGACAGGCATTATGATGGAGATAACACCCTTGTTACCGTGGCGACCCGCCATCTTGTCACCCGGCTGGATACGACGTTTGATCGCCAGATAAACTTTGACTATTTTCAGCACGCCAGGCGCCATGTCGTCCCCGGTCTGCAGCTTTTTCTTCTTGTCTTCGAAACGCTCGTCGAGCTGTGCGCGACGCTCTTTCAGCTGTTCTTTCGCCAGATCCAGCTGTTCGTTCAGAGTTTCATCAGACATGGACAGACGGAACCACTGTTCGTGTTCCAGACCATTCAGGAACTCGTCCGTGATGGTGTTGCCCTTGCTCAGGCCAGGACCACGGTCAACAGGCTGACCACGCAGAGCTTCACGCAGACGGTCAAAGGTATCTTCTTCAACGATACGGAATTCTTCGTTCAAGTCCTTGCGATATTCGTCCAAAGCCGCCTTTTCGATGCCCTGGGCACGGCTGTCTTTTTCAACGCCGTCGCGGGTGAATACCTGTACGTCGATGACGGTACCCTTGACAGAAGTCGGTACACGCAGAGAAGTATCCTTAACGTCGGATGCCTTCTCACCGAAGATTGCACGCAGCAGTTTTTCTTCTGGTGTCAGCTGAGTTTCACCTTTAGGGGTTACCTTACCCACCAGAATGTCGCCAGCACCGACTTCAGCACCGACATGAACAATGCCGGCTTCATCCAGTTTGTTCAGTGCAGACTCACCGACATTAGGAATATCAGAAGTAATTTCTTCCGGTCCGAGCTTGGTATCACGAGCCACACAGGTCAGTTCCTGAATGTGAATCGTAGTGAAGCGGTCTTCCTGTACAACACGTTCGGAGATGAGGATTGAGTCCTCAAAGTTGTAACCGTTCCAGGGCATGAACGCTACGCGCATGTTCTGCCCCAGGGCCAGCTCACCCATGTCTACGGATGGACCATCAGCCAGAATATCGCCACGAGCGATGGTCTCGCCGGCACGGACCAGAGAACGCTGGTTAATGCAGGTATTCTGGTTAGAACGGGTGTACTTGGTCAGGTTGTAGATATCGACACCGGCTTCACCAGGCTGAAGTTCGTCGTTGTTGACACGAACAACAATCTTCGCTGCGTCAACAGTATCAATCACACCACCACGCTGCGCCACCACACAAACACCGGAATCAGAAGCTACGTTACGCTCCATACCGGTGCCCACCAGAGGCTTGTCGGCACGCAGGGTTGGCACGGCCTGACGTTGCATGTTCGATCCCATCAAGGCACGGTTAGCATCGTCGTGCTCGAGGAATGGAATCAGGGAGGCTGCAACGGAAACCACCTGCTTGGTTGAAACGTCCATGTACTGGACTTTTTCAGGCCCCATCAGGGTAAATTCGTTACGGTGACGAACGTTAACCAGCTCTTCAGTCAGGTTATTGCCGTCGTCCATCTTCGCAGAAGCCTGAGCGATAACGTACTCACCTTCTTCGATAGCAGACAGGTAATCGATCTCATCCGTCACTTTGCCATCCACGACCTTGCGGTATGGAGACTCCAGGAAACCGTAGTCGTTGGTACGAGCATAGGTCGCAAGAGAGTTGATCAGACCAATGTTGGGCCCTTCAGGCGTTTCGATAGGACATACACGACCGTAATG
>NZ_JAHHPS010000606.1:0-1234 GCF_024606275.1 Endozoicomonas sp. SESOKO4
CTGCTCAGCTGCTTTTCACCTACAGTAAACTGATGTCTGAATGTGAAACATTCAAATTAGTGCCAAAAGCAAAAATTACCCATTCATGCCAAATCTATGATGCCGACTTCAGTGCTGATAACCTCCATGTGGTGACTACCAGCTTTGATAAAAGAGCGATCATCACAGGCCAGAAGACCGATGGATCATGGGAAACAAAAGCTACCATTGACCATAAAACTTGTTTCTTATCAGCCACCTTCACTACCGATGGCCGTCAAATGGCGACCGTCTGTTCCGATCCCATGGTGAAAATCTGTGGTCAGGACGACGATGGATCATGGAAAGTAAAAGCCATTATTTACCATAAATCGCCGGTCATCTCAGCCACCTTCAGTGCAAATGACCAGCAACTATTGACCGCCTGTGTATATGGAACATTGAAAATCTATGAACAGGAGACTGATGGATCATGGGAAGCAAAATACACTATTCACCACAATGCTCTGGTCACGTCGGTCGGCTTCAGCGCCGATGCCAATCATTTGTTTGTCTTAACTGATGATAAGCATGATAAGAATGCAACAATTTATGGTCTGGAACACGATGGCACATGGGGAGTAAAAACCACTATTTACCATAATGATTCTGTCAGCTCAGCCACCTTCAGCGCCGATGGCCGCTCTTTGGTGACCGCAAGTTTGGATGGCACGGCGAAAATCTATGGCCCGCAGGCCGATGGATCATGGGGAGAAATGACCACCATTACCCATAAAAATGCGGTCAAATCAGCCTCTTTCAGTCCCGATGACCGCCTTGTGGTGACTGCCAGTCTGGACAAAACTGTGAAAATCCACGAACGGCAAACCAATGGATTATGGGAAACAAAATACACCTTTTGCCAAAATGCTTGGGTCTTGTCAGCCACCTTCAGCGCCGATGGCCACCATATAGTCACCACCGATTGCCTTGACACGATAAAAATCTACAGCCTGCAGGCGGATGGATCATGGGAAGAAACAGCCAGCATTACCCATGAGCGTTATGTCCTCTCAGCCAACTTCAGTCCCGATAGCTGCCTCGTGGTGACCGCCGGTGATGACAAAGCGGCGAAAATTTATGGCCTTGGGCCCGATGGGTCGTGGATAAAAAAAGCCATCATTTCTCACGGGCCGGTGATCACCTCAGCCAAATTCAGCCCCGATGGGCGAAATGTCGTGGCCGTCTGTGCAGATTACACGGCGAGAATCACTGA
>NZ_JAHHPS010000054.1:0-1662 GCF_024606275.1 Endozoicomonas sp. SESOKO4
CTTTGTCTACCCTGTTGAATCTTGGTATATGGTGGGGTGTCTGTAAAACAGCAGGAATAGTTTCCGGGCTTTCAATCACCTATGATCTGGCTGCGTCGGATGCAAAGGAGCCGGATAAGTGGAAAACGGATTTCTGTTTGCAGCTGGCTCCCGTGATAACCACCGCCGAAGTGGCGCTGGCCGGGCACGTGTCTCCCTGGCCCCTGGAACAGCATTGGTGGAAACCCTTGTATTTTGCCGGTGCAGTAATGGCAGCTTATACCACTACTACGAAAACGAGGGAGCGCATCCCTGTCGCGGTCTTGACTTACCTTGCTTCCGAAGCGGTATCAAGAACCGGAGCCAGCGCTATTTCGGCATTCATGCTAAGAAAAATGAGCATAAGAGACATTTCAACTGAATGGTATGCAGCTGGTGGATACACAATATTGTCTTTGAGTAATGGGCTTATGGCAGGGGATATCGCCTATGAAGTCATGACTCATAAAGGCTTCAGACCAGCAAAAGTGATTTTTGCTTCTGCTGTCAGCGCAGCGATTGTGGGTACCCTCTTGGGCATTATTTCTGAGTTAATAATTGACGAGGACCGACAAATAAAGGCCGGTGTCGAAGCTGTAACCGCAAGCGGGGCATTAACCGGAATCGGTGCTGTAACCGTAATCGGCACTGTAGCCGGATTCGGAGCGGTAACCGGAATTGGAGTTTTAAACGGAATCGGGGCTTTATCCGGAGCTTTATCCGGAGTTGTATCCGGAGCCATAGCCGGAGCCGGACTCGGAGCCGGAGTCGGAGTCGGAATCCTGAACGAAGTCGGACTTGGAGCCGGAGTTGCAGCCCTGGCCGGAGTCGCACTCTTAGCCCCAGCCCTAGGCGGAGTTGGAGCCTTGCTTATGTTGGGCAGTTCGAAGATAAGCTCAAACAACCCGTTTATCAAAGCCGGTGTCACTCTGGTGCCTGCGTTGACTTTCGCTGTTGTCAATGGTCTTTCAAGCCACGCTGTTTATGGCTATCCACTGGAACAAAGCTTTTCAGAGACTGGCTGGACTCAGTGGAAAAAGTTCTATGCGCCCCTGAATTATCTCTCAACGTTGTTTAACTGACAGACTCAACTGTCAGCCACTGGAACAGCGGTGAACTCTGGCAGCTATCGGCTGCTCTTGTGGCTATGCCGAAGGCATAGTCTATTGGAAACATTTGATGGCTGCCTCATTTGCACCGCACTTTATTTGCAACGCACTTTGTAGTTAAGGATATTGTCACTCATAGCTTCGTTTAGAATCTATATTTCCAGTTCAGTCACTGTATCTGTATCTGGGGAATCACCATGAATAAGTTATTCAACCTGTGTCCGTTACTTTTGTGTTTGCTTTATTCGATGGCACAGGCCTGCCCACCCTCACAAAATGATTTTGATTTTCTTGAGCCTCTTAATGACACCGCACTGGTGGCAAATGGTCTTGAGTTAACGGGAAGCATCTCTGGAGTCTCTTTGTCTACCTTGCTCAATCTGGGTATATGGTGGGGTGTCTGTAAAACAGCGGGAATAGTTTCCGGGCTTTCAGGCACATATGATCTGGCTGTATCGGATACAAAGGAGCTGGAGCAGCTGAAAACGGATTTCTGTTTGCAGCTGGCTCCCGTGATCACCACAGCAGAAGTGGC
>NZ_JAHHPS010000055.1:0-6512 GCF_024606275.1 Endozoicomonas sp. SESOKO4
CGAAAACGAAAGCTTGATGATGCAAAGTCAAGTGATTGATTTCTGCTTGTCATAGACTCAGAAGGCTCTATTTCGAATACCCCTTTTTTGCAGCAGCGGGTTTTTTATGTCTAAGCATGGTGTGTATCACAGATGCAAGGGGCAAAGGGTATAGTTTTGAAAAAACGATTTTTAGTAGCGTTGCTGTCGCTGCTCTCTTTGTCTGTCATATGTCAGGCCGAAACATTGGAAAGACATTTTATAGTCGAACTTGGACAGGATGGATTCTCCCCCGGCAGGACCCTTTCCATAAAGGCTTTACAGCCTGCATTGTCAGGCAACCCTTCATACTATGCCGACACACACGGCTGTGCTGGATCAGATTCTCTGCGAGCTGGCAAACAACACAGACTTGGCGGTTTCGAGGTGAAAACGTCCTTTTTTGAGTCAATCTCGTGGCACTTACTTGACGCCATCACTCTGGTGGCTGTTTACGAACTGGCCATGACCACCCATGACGCCGCTCTGAGTGGCACACCTCATTCATGGATACTTGTCGAAGCGTTTGTCGTTGTCGGCTCGCTTTTGAAAAGCTGCTGGAACCGAAATTCATGGTTGTTTACCCGGACGGATCAACCGGAAGCAAGTCAGGGTGATCCGTTCGTGATGAACATTACGATGCTTTTCGGACAAAGCCAAAATGGCCAACGAGAAAGCCAGCCGTCAGCATCATCCGGACAGCAAGCCCCAGGGGCGACCAGCTTCCGACTTTCAGGCTCTTTCACCAGTCCCCCTGATTCCGACTCTGGCGATGGAAATGAAGGTACTGAACAACATCAGCATACTCTGGGTTTAGATTGTTATGTAGATTCCTGCCGAGGCTTTTGTAAGCTCCGACCATCATCCTACGGCAGAGAGTCCGCTGAATGGGCGCTGAATTGGGAAGAAAGTTCGACAGGGCAAAGTCCTCATGTGATGACAGAAGTACAACCCTTTCAGCAACAATCCCATCTATTTACGATTGATATCAACCCGACAAATCATTGGCCCTCTTTGCACTCAGCGGATTCGGGGGCCGTTGGTGCAACTCGCGCTGATGGGCGTGAGTACATCGGGCAACTCACCTGTGACGTGAAAGAGGTTGGGCAGGATGACAAGGTGCGGTCATGCGGGACGGTCTGCAAGAATGCTACGGCTCTGAAGAGTCATAAAAAAAGAGACCACTGGACGCCACTTAAGTGGTTGATTGATGACATCGAAGAAATGGGAAGAGACCAAGGCTACACCAAACATAAATTTTGTGGCGACATAGTGGTCCGGATGGATGGCACATGGGATCCATGCTGGGTCTCCTTTGATAATGATCAAGCCATGATGTCTCACAAAACAGAATACCACTTCTGGCCAAAAAACTGCGTTCAGTCAGTGCTTGGAGAGAGAGGTCTGCAGTCATGCGGAAAGGTCTGCCGCAATTCTGAAGAGCTAGCGTATCACATAAGAATGCATCGAAAACGCAAGTTTGATGCCCGGCGGGATGATGACCCCAGTCATTCAGAAGAAAGTAGAGACTGATCCGGCTTCCTACCGGACTAAAACACGCTTCCTTTCTTGATCTGTCGCCTTCCTGATCTATCTTTCCCCTCTCTACTAATCAAAATGAAAATGAAAGGATAGAATAATGAGACTCCCGCTCTCGACAGCGCTAGTGTTGCTGCTTTTTTCGTTTTCTGTCATCTGTCAGGCCGAAACGTTGACGAGAAGATTTGTTGTCGAGTTTGAACAGACAAAACAGAGTTTTTCTATAAAGCGCGACCCGAATATGTTACCAGGCGACCCATCAGTCATTCCAGACACAAATGCCTTGGCAGGATCAGATCTGCCATCTGATTACAAACCACCCAGAGTTGGCAATGACGAAGCAAAGAAGACAACTGTTGATTACATTTCGTTGCGCTTGCTCTTCGCCACCCATCTGCTGGTTGCCTACGAACTGGTGCTGGCCACCAATGGCGGCTCTCCAAATTCCAAACCTTATTCATGGGTACCAGCAGAAGCGTTTGTGGCTGTCGGCTTGCTTTTGAAAAGCTATTGGAACCCCGATTCACCACTCTATAGCCCGACTGAAGAACTTGACCTGCTTGAGCAACAAGTTGAGCGACGAGAGGCGATTCAGGATCACCCGTTTGCAATCACCACTATGATGCTTCCCGGCAATGGTCAACAACAAGGTCAACAACAAAACCAGAAAGCAACATTATCCGGGCAGCAAGTTTCAGGGATGGCAACCCATACAAGCTGTTTCACCAACTCCTTGTCTTTCGGCTCTGGCGGTGGTCACGAAGGCCCTGGACAACATCAACATACTTTGGGTTTAAATTGTTACGTTGATTCCTGTAGTGGCGTTTGTAAACTGCAGCAATTATTCGCCGATGGTGAATCAACTGAAGGGTTACCGAATTCCATAGAAAATTCGACAGAACACGCTCATCATGCAATGACAGAAACACAACCCTTTCAACTATACGCCGATGCATTTACGTTTACGATGGAGATCGACCCAATAAATAACTATACACTGAGTGCAGGAGCGGCCTTTGAAAATGATGCGGCCGGGTCAATTGACTACGAGCCAGTAACCTGTGGATGCGGGACGATCTGTATTAATTTCAAGGCTCTTTTAAATCATCAAAAAAGAGATCACGGTAGTGGTAGCGGACGATCGGAGCAACGTAAGTATTTAAACGCTGTTTCCAAAAGAAGACGCCAAGAGCCCAAAACGGTCAACCAATCTGTGTCGGCAAACTTCGGGAACGATGGAGAGTTCTTCTGGAATCTTGAAGAGCCCGGGAATTACCAAAGCGTACGCCAAAAAACCGGGCCTGATGGTGGGGAACATGACCTCAGTCCATCGAAAGATAAAGAGTGATTCGGCTTCTAAACGGCACAAAACGTGCTTTCGGGAGGGATAGGTATCTATGGAGGCAACTGCAACATGTGACGGCAAATTCGCCAAGTTCATAGTGAAGGTAGATGACATCCGGCAGTGGCTCTAGCCAGCAGTATTCTGGAAGTTACAGTGCCTTATTTGTCAAAGTAGACGTTCCCATCATTCCGGGTAATGTTCTGGAAGACATTTGCCGCCTTTTGCGGTAATTCCCGGATTCGGGCGAATAAAATAGATCGCGACAGTTTTGTAGTGGTGGTTTTTTTACCCGGTGCAACTTTTCTGTCGTTTTTTCAGTTGAAATAAAAACACACTTATTCTATTGATCTATCACTCTTTTGATCTATGTTTCTTCCTTCTCTACAAATCAGAATGTACGTATGAAATAGTGAGAAACTCATTCTTTGTGGCACTGCTGTTGCTGCCAGAGTCATTATCTATCATCTGTCAGGCCGAACCGTTGACAAGACGTGCAGTTGTAGAGTTTCAAGAAAATAATTTGGGGTCAATAACCCAGAGTTTTTCTACAAAGTGTGACATGAATACATTGTCGCTTAAATCGACAGATATTGCTGACACAAATGACCACGCGGAGTCAGATTTACCGCCTGATGCTAATCCACATGGACCTGGCGGTTATGAGTTGAAAACGACCCTTATTGAGTTTATTTCGTGTCAATCGCTTTATGCCACGAGTCTGCTGGTGGCTTACGAACTGGTCCTGAACACTAATGCAGCTTCCGGCTTCAAACCTTATTCATGGCTCCCAACAGATGTGTGTGTCGCTGCCGGCTGGCTTTTGAAAAGCTATTGGAATCGAGATTCACCGCTGTCTGGCTCGATGGAACAATCAGAGGCAAGTCAGTGTGACCTGTTTACGATTACCATTATGATGCTCCCCGGAAATAGCCAACGACAAAACGAACCATCAGAATCATCCGGTCAGAATGCCTTAAGGGCAACCGCCATCCAGCTTAGTGGGTCTATCATCAGTGCCCTGTCTTCTGGCTCTGGCGGCGGTAAAGAAAACCCTGAGCAATACCGGCATACTTTGCGCTTAAATTGTTTTGTCGATTCCTGTCATGGCGTTTGTAGATTCCGACCTTCCGGAATCAGAGAACCCGCTGATGGATCGCTGAGTTCCGGAAAAAGTTCGACATTACGATCAATGAATGCAGGGGCTGCCAATGGAGCTCATACCAGCGAATTTGTCTGTGACGTGGTGTTGATCACGGAGAATGGAAAGCGAATGCCATGCGGGGCTGCCTTCAGGGATGACGAAAGGCTGTTCGGGCATAAAATGAGAGACCATACCGGGGCACAATTTTGCGACGCGTTAGTGGGCGGAGGGGATGGTGAGGAGCGACTGTGTGGGTGGATCTTCAGTAATATTCCAGGGTTGTGGCGTCACAGAAGAAGATGTCACCGAGATGGATGTGATATCAGACGGTCGCATCATAGAAGAAAATATCATACTGAGCCACGAATTTGTGACGTGATAGTGTTCTCGGATGGCGGAGCGCATCTATGTGGAAGGATCTTCAGTAATAGTGAAGGTTTGGGGAGCCACAGAAGACGATGCCATCAAGATGGCCACCGTATTAGATGGAATGATAGAAGGCGTTGAAAACACAAATGTGTTGATAAGTGGCATCTCCACATACCTTTCGATTTTTTACCGGACAGCAGAAAAGCTTTTGTCTATCCTGTCGTGCCAGACATTGCTTCTGAAAGACATTCGTCGTCAATTGATCTAATGCCGGGGTTCCGGCAAATAAAAAAGCGTCCGATTTTTTCTTAGCGATCTTTTTTCAAGGCTAAGGGTGGTTTGTATACTGCGATCTTCTTCCTTAAGAATTCCTGCCCGGTGACATTTTGGCTTTTGACAGAAAAAGATGCTTATTTTCTTGATCCATCACTTTCTTGGTCTACCTTCTTCCTAAAAACTGCAAGATAAGAGTAACGATAAAGTCATGAAAAACTCATTCTCAGCGACACTGCTGTTGTTGCAGTTCTATTTGTCAGCTACCTCTCAGGCCGACTCACTGACGACAGGCTTTGCCGTCGAGCTTCAACAGGCAAGCTCTCCAGAATGGAGCTTTTCCATAAAGCCAGACCACCCGCATTCATTGTCGGGCGGTCCGTCATACCCTGCTGACATAAACGGTTATGCAGAATCGATTTTGCCGTCTGATGAAAAACCTCAGAGATTCGGTAATTATGGGGTAAAAACGTCCTTTTTTGAGTCGGTCCCGTGGCAATTGATTTATGCTACGCATTTCCTGACTGCTTACGAACTGGTTATGACTGCTCGTGATGCCTCTGGCTTAAAGCCTTATTCATGGATACCTGTGGAAGCGTTTTTGGCTGTCGGCTGTCTTTTACGAAGCTATTTGAGCATTGATTCTCCGCTGTTCAACCTGATGGATCAACCGAAGGCAAGTCAGGATGACCCGTTTGCGATCACCACTATGATGCTCCCCGGAAATGGCCAACAACAAAGCCAAAAACAAAACGAGCAAACAGCATCATCTGCTCAGCAAGCCTCAGGGGCGAAGGCCTCCTTCATGACAGGCGCTATCCTTCCCGTGTCTTCTGGCTCTGGCGGCGGTAGTCAAAATCCTCAACAACACCAACATACATTGGGTTTAGATTGTTACGTCGATTCCTGTCTTGGCGTCTGCAGGCTGCGACCATCACCTGATTCCGGGCATCAGGTTTTCAGCGCGGTGCCGGTGGCAACTTTTAAACTGGCTCTGGTTGGCGACGGTGGTGTGGGTAAGACGACATTTGTTAAACGACACATTACTGGTGAATTCGAGAAAAAATATGTGGCCACAATCGGTGTTGAAGTCCATCCTATTCAATTTCACACTAATCGCGGTCTTGTTCGATTCAATGTTTGGGACACTGCCGGTCAGGAGAAATTCGGAGGACTTCGAGATGGGTATTATATTAAGTCCGATTGTGCAATTATCATGTTTGATGTAACGTCGCGGGTTACCTACAAGAGTGTTCCCAATTGGCACAAGGATCTGGTAAGAGTGTGTGAAGGCATACCTATTGTACTTGTTGGTAATAAAGTTGATATCAAGGACAGGAAGGTTAGGGCTAAAAATATAAATTTTCATCGCAAGAAGAACCTTCAGTATTTTGATATGTCAGCCAAATCAAATTACAATTTCGAAAAGCCTTTCCTCCATTTAATTAAGAAGCTGGCCAAAACTGAACAAATTCAGTTTGTAGAAGCCCCTGCGCTTCTGCCTCCTGAAGTGAGTATAAGCCGGGAGCAGGTCCTTAGATATGAGGCAGAACTCGAACAAGCTAAGAGCGTCCCCCTCCCTGAGGATGATGATGACATATGATGCACCCCTGAAAAACAATCGGCCCGGGACAAACTTCTGCAATGAGGCGCTTCTTGGTTGATGTTATTCTCACGCTGCCCGACAAGACTTTGTTGGTTGCCTGATTAGAGGTGAACGCTTCCTTGATTTTGACAGGAAGTACGTTTATTTGTTGATCTATCCCTCTTCTCTGTAAACCAGAATGCAAGGATAGAATTATTAAACACTCATTCTTTGCGGCAATG
>NZ_JAHHPS010000607.1:0-3832 GCF_024606275.1 Endozoicomonas sp. SESOKO4
CGGTGTTTCTGTAATCCAGACAGTCGACGTCATGGCGAACCCTCAGCCAGTTAATGACCAGCCCGTAAAAGGCTTTTCCAAGCTCAGTAATCCGTAATTCGTCCTGCCGCTCACAATGGGTTATAAAGTAGGATGTTGTCGAACCAAAACTGTAGGAGGTTTGCTCTGCAAATGAGCGGACATCTGCCCAGTCTCTCATCCCCACCGGGGCAGGTGCTATGTTCGGGTAATCCTGGGCATTCCACTCTCCCATGGTGCCGGGAACAGTCTGACTTCCAAAAAAAGGTGTGGGCACCCAAGTTCTCCCTTCGGCAGTATCATGGAATGAGCTTAATGTATCCGGTGCCTGAAAATTGTGTTGCCAGAGACGACCTGCATCTCTGGCAAACAGCCTGAGGCCTTCAAACGATGCCTGCTCTGAGAGACCGGCCACGCCTTCCGTCTCATAAGGATAGTGGTGATAAAGGCGGGTATTTTTTTCATCGTCAAAGACTTGTAGCAGTGCCGAACCATCAGGCTCCAGGGCAATGCTTGCCAGGGTTTCATCGGGTAATTGACAGGCTTTGAGCTTATCCAGGGCATGGGGCAGACGATAGATACCCCGTGGTTTAAGCAGTGCGCTTTCAAGGCCCAGCTGATCCTTATGGTTTCGAAAAAAATCCAGCTGTGGCTGCTCGCGGATGAAGTCATGCCAGTTTTCTGTGGAACCAGTTTGTTGTTTCAGGAACTTGAAACGGCGATACCCTTGAGGTACCTCTGTGGAAGGAAAAGCCAGACTGCGACCGTAAATTTCAATATTCCTGCTATTGATCAACTCTGCTTCCCAAAGCCCGGACATTTCCGGCACCGTCTCTTTTGGGTGTTTCCTGCCAAATTCAGCCACCTCGTGGAGGAAACGTTCGCAATAAAACCTGTCTGGATTAAGTACACAACCAGCACCAACTCCAAGGCCAATCAGATGCCATGGATAGTAACGTTTCCCTTTGTAGATCACGTCGTAGCATCGTTCAATAAACAGTGAGTCGCGATCATCAGGCGTAGCTGACAGGTGCCCAAGTAGTTTTTTTTGTATGCCCGGAGTGACAACCCGGAGCACTTGCGCAGAGTATTCAACCGGCAACCCTTTCTGATGTATTAACCTTATCAGTTTCAGTGTTTGCTGCTCATCCCTTAAAACGTCAGGGTGAAGCTCAAAATAGTTGATAACGGGCTGAAGTAACCGTGTTGCACGGGTCGAGGGTTTGTTTCTCAGGTAGTCGTGGTATGAACACTCAGCAGAGCGCAAGCTGATTGCTTTAAAAGTGGATGGCGGCAAGGATTTGAAGAGTTGCAGGAACTCAGCAAACCAGTTGACATTCAAAGGGAATTTTCCGTCTAAATGATTCTGCATACAACTCATCAGATGCTCAGAAGCGGTTAGCTTGAGCAGGGCGCTGCGTTGGGCTCTGGCCAGTTGACAGTCTTCCGCTTTGGAGATGCTCGCTGATGCTAATTGCTCGCAATGATGTCGGTATAACAGCAACAGCGGTGTTGCGCCGCTGTTGTCCTGTTGATTGGCCAGAGTCCCGGCGGGCAAGTACTGAAACAACTCGTCATAGCGAGGGGTATAAGCTTTCAGCCAGGAAGAATTGCATACCTCTCCGTGAGCTTTCATGCTTGGCAGTGCTGTCACCATAAGGTGCAAAATATTACCGCCGTTATTAAACTGATGCCCAAGTATTGTGGGAGAGGAGCCCGCCAGCAACCGCTTAAACAGTTCCCACTGGCCTAATACAAAGGCAGATACCAGAAGCTGTTCCCGCTCCTTATCATCCAGCTTTTTCAGTTCTTTCAGAATCAGTTTTTCATGCCTTTGTAGATTAACTTCCAGTGTAGAAAGCTGAAATGTAAAAAACTCTGAAGCCAGTGCAGTGGTGATTCCCTGAAGGAAATCCTGTGACGCCTCTGGGTTGCCATGCCTGATGCCCAGTGATTCGAAAATAGCTGTGATCAGATACGGTGCTGAACCCTCCGAAAGTCGCAGAGATTTATTGAGTTGCTCAAGAAATATGTGATGTTTTTTCAGCTCACTCAAAAGCTCATGGGCAACTTCCTTTAGGTACATACGAGGCAGATATGTTTCCAGAATTTCCATAAAGCCCGGATCAGCCTGAAACATCATTCTTTTGGCATCCTTGTCAAGAATCTTCTGCACGGTTTCAAGGCGTGTGTTAGCAAAGAGTTGTTTTAATAATTGGGAGGGGATCTGTATTTTATAATTCATCGACACCCCCTCAAGTCCCAGCCCCAAATCAGCCAGGGTTTGCAGAACGGAAGTATTTTCAGGAAGTCCAGGCTCCTCGGCGAGGTAGTTGACCAGTTTTTGCAGGGACTGTAGATAGAGTTTTTCATCCTCCCCAGGACGGTTGTGACTCATCCTGTTAAGATCATACTGGGCATTTTCTACAAATTTTTGAAATTTTTTATTGCCAAATGGAACATCAATTTTGCCCAGTGCATCCTGAACATGGGATATCCATTCACGACGCTGGTCACGAGTGGAAGTGATGTGTCGCTGCTGTAAAGAGTAACCAGAGAGCCCACCCGATCGAGCTGTCTGGTTGCTCAAGCACAAAGTGGACGCAGGGGGGGAAACCACTGTTTCCGGTTCGGTCCAGCCGGGCAGGTGTAAGGGTGGAGTATTGGTCATCCGTGGCGGCATAATTTATTCCCTCAATAATTTGGTTTTTTGAAACGCCTGAATGAATAGACCGCTAAAGGTTGATTTCGTTCAAAAAGTGGAAAATCATGCCCGATCCCGGGAGTTTGATGGAGGTTAAGCCCTGACTGGCTGAAAAAACCATGGATGTGGTAGTCTCTGCCCTTATTTAACGTTAATCAGACAGACAGATTATTAATGAGTGATTCTGTAGACCCCAATGAGCTGAACAAAGCCAAACTCAACCAGGAAACCGCAAAAATTGCCTGGGAAGACCTTCAGCGCTACTTTGCTTCCGGCCACCTTCTGGCGGTTGCTCCGGATCTGGATATTGTTGCCGTCGCTCACAGCATCTCCATTGATGATAAAGCGACAGTAGAAGCCTGGTTGAATGAAAAAAAACTGGGACCGGTCAGTGACGATCAGGCCAGAAACTGGCATGAGCAAAAAGCGGATTTATGGGCCGTGGTGGTGCGACCGTGGGTGCTCGTTCAGGATAGAAACTGAGTGATATGCTGAAGATTTCCAATACCGTTACGATTCCCTCCGATGACATTGAGTTTAATTTTGTCCGTGCCCAGGGGGCGGGGGGACAGAACGTGAATAAAGTTTCTTCGGCGGTCCACTTAAGGTTTGATATCAGAGCTTCTTCCCTTCCTGACTTTTATAAAGAACGGCTTCTGACTTTCAATGACCAGAGGATTTCTTCCGAAGGCGTCATTGTGATCAAGGCACAGTCGTTCAGAACTCAGGAGAAAAATCGTCAGGATGCTCTGAATCGATTACTGGGTCTGATTCAAAAGGCGACGGTGGTGACTAAAAAAAGAAAAGCCACCAGACCTACCCGTTCTTCGCAGAAAAAACGCATGGATCGAAAGCATCAGCGTGGTCAGACAAAAGCACTGAGGGGGCAGATAAAGGGCTGGTAATGACACTCAGCCGAACCGACAGCCATTCATTCCAATACCTTACTGATCCCTCAACCGTCCTTTGAAAAGTATTTGCGCATTCCACTCAGGAACTTTATCGCCACCCGATGACTCCAATACAATCAGCCAGTGTGCTCGCAAAAATGAGCCACAGAGTGGATGTGGCGATACAGCTCGACTGGCACAAAGCCTATGAGGACAAAAA
>NZ_JAHHPS010000608.1:0-8807 GCF_024606275.1 Endozoicomonas sp. SESOKO4
TCAGCCACCAGGAATATGTCGTACTGAGCCTCAATTCCCGGACAGTTACCCCCAAAGGCCTTATTACCTGACTAAATGCCAGGTATTGCTGCATTACATCCTGCGAACGATCTTCCAGCCCTGCCAACTTGGGCAGCTTACTGAAGGCCTCCAGAGACCCCGGTCTGAAGACTTCTCCGTCTTCATCAATCAAACCGTCATCCTGCCAGCGGGCAATCGGTTTTCGTTCTTCCAGCCTGACTATCAGAGTATCTGGCCACTCCCGACGTAGACTGGCTTCCCTCACCCAGGGCATATCCAGAACAGCCCTTCGCATCTTTTCCAGGTCAAGGTAAAAAAAACGGTTGACCAACCAGGGGGCCAGCCGTTTTTCAACATCACCACGTTCCAGATAATTGAACGTAGAACGCACTTCCACCCGTGCTATCGGCTGATTAAGCCACATCATCAACGTCGGCCAGATCCACAGAACAGTCCCGGCCAGAGCGCAGACAACAGTCAACCCAAAGCAGCGCTTCCATGGAATGAAACGAGCCTGCTTTTTGTCTCTTGCCACACTCGCCCGACGGCTCCGCTTGCCAGAGTTGTCAGATAGCTTCTGATTCAGTCTGAACAAGCTCGTTGCTTTCCTTTATTCCAGGCTCTTTCTGGCGAGCCGGTGACAGGGACGACTTCAGAATCTCCAGAACCAATGCTTCGAAACACAAACCCACTGACTTTGCGGCCATAGGAAAAAGACTTGTCTCAGTCATACCGGGCACAGTATTAACCTCAAGCAGCCAGAATTGCCCTCTCTCGTCCTGCATAAAATCAACTCGCCCCCAGCCAGAGCAGCCCAGTGTTTCGAAAGCGGTCAGAGCCAGTGCCTGAAGCTCTTGCTCTTTGCTTTCAGACAGGCCACAGGGCAAGTGGTATTGAGTATTCCCTGAGATATACTTGGCGTCATAGTCATAAAAAGACTCTGCCGACTCGATTCGAATAGCAGGCAGAGGCTGCCCGTTAAGAATCGCTACGGTAAATTCAGGACCATCAATAAACTGCTCCACCAGCACGCCCCCCCCCGTATTCTGAAGCCTGCTCCCAGGCTGGAAGCAGATCCTGCTCCTGATCCACTCTTGAGATCCCTACGCTGGAGCCTTCCAGACTGGGTTTTACGAAAGCCGGTAATAACTCTGCACAGCAGTCCAGGCTTTCAACCCGTTCAATCAGCATAAAATCCGGAGTGGGTAAACCCACCGCCTGCCAGAGCAGCTTGCTTCTGTATTTATCCATCGCCAATGCTGAAGACATGATGTCACTGCCCGCATGGGGAATATCCATTTGATCAAGCAACCCCTGCACCGTACCATCCTCGCCGCGGGGACCATGCAGGGCAATAAAAACGCGATCAGGCTTCTGTTCAACCAGCTGACTGACCAGCCCGTCGACAGGATCAATACAACAACATTCTATGCCACTGTTTTGCAGGGCTTCAAAGATTCGTGTACCTGATGCCAGACTCACTTCACGTTCGGCCGAGCAACCACCCAGTAAAACGGCTACCTTACCGAGCACTTTTCTTAGCTTTTGGCTGTCTGCATCGATGGCAACTTGCCCCTGATCTTGGCTGTACATCTTCAAGCTACCTTTCCGTCCCGAGTTATGTCTGCCAGTTTTTTACCCAGCTCTGTCGTCAGCCTCACAGCCAAAGCACCGATGTCTCCGGCACCCTGAGTCAAAACAAGGTCGTTATCTTGAACAACACCTTGCAGAAACTTGCTTACTTCATCGGGATTGGAGATAAAAATGGGCTCCAACTGGCCTCTCTGACGAATGCTTCGACAGAGGCTTCGTGTGTCTGCACCCGGAATCGGATCTTCTCCTGCCGGATAGACTTCCATCAAAAGCAAGACATCAACCTGGGACAGCACTTCAACAAAATCCTCGTAAAGATCTCGGGTTCTCGAATAGCGGTGTGGCTGATACACCATTACCAGCCGCTTGTCTGGCCATCCAGCCCGGATAGCCTTGATCGTTGCCGCCACCTCTGTCGGGTGGTGCCCATAATCGTCAACGAGCATCATCCGGGCAGACTCAGTCTGAAAATGTCCCTGCACCTGGAATCGTCTGCCAACACCCTGGAATTGCCTGAGCCCCTCACAGATGACGTCATCGGGCATACCTTCATCCGATGCCACGATAAAGGTGGCAAGCGCATTGAGAACATTGTGACGGCCAGGTATATTCAGCTCAACTTTTACCTTTTTGTTGTCGTGAGATTTCCGCTCGAGCTCAAAACAGGTTCTCATACCCTTCTGCTGGATATTAACCGCTCGGAAATCCGCCCCCTCACACTCACCATAAGTGATAACTTGTCGTTTAATTGATGGTAACAGTTCTTGCACTACAGGACAGTCTGTACAGACCACAGCCAGGCCATAAAATGGCAGGTTGTGAAGAAAATCCACAAAGGTTTTCTTGAGCTTGCCAAAGTTTCCCTCGTATGTGGCCATATGATCTGCATCAATGTTAGTGACAATAGAGACCATCGGTTGCAGGTGCAGGAAAGATGCGTCCGACTCATCCGCTTCTGCCACGAGGTAGCGACTGCCTCCGAGCTTGGCATTGGTACCAGCAGAATTCAGACGACCGCCAATGACAAAAGTAGGATCCAGACCACCGTAGCCCAACACCGAAGCCAGCAGACTGGTAGTGGTTGTCTTGCCATGAGTACCCGCCACTGCGATGCCATGACGGTAGCGCATCAGTTCGGCCAGCATCTCAGCCCTGGGAACCACCGGTACACGTCGTTTTCTAGCCTCAACCACTTCCGGATTTTCCAAAGCGACTGCTGTAGAAGTGACCACTACATCCGCCCCTTCAACATTAGCGGCTTCATGACCAATGAAGACGGTAATTCCCTGATCTTCCAAACGTCGGGTTACCGGTGAGCGTCTAATATCCGATCCTGAGATCTGGTAGCCCTGATTCTTCAGCACTTCGGCAATACCGCACATGCCCGAACCACCTATGCCGACAAAATGAATGTTTTTTATACGACGCATTTCAGGTATAGGTGCCACAGGAAAAATAGGTTTATTAGCGGGCATGTGCCACCTCCAGACAATGATCAGCTACTTCCTCGGCTGCCATAGGCTTTGCAACGCTGCCCGCAGCCCTGGCCATGTTAACCAGCTGTTCAGGATTGCCCACAAAATTCTCTAACATATTGATCAGACAGGTTTCGTTCAGTTCTTTTTGTTGCACCATCATAGCCGCACCCTGATTGACCAGGTACTGACCATTAACGGTTTGATGATCATCAACAGCATGGGGATAAGGCACCAGCAGGGCCGCCCTCTGAGCCATGGCCAGTTCCGAGACCGTCAGAGCCCCGGACCGACAAATCACCAGGTCTGCCCAATCATAAGCACCGGCCATATCATCGATAAAGGGTTCCAGGCGGCCCTCTATATTCAGAGCACGATATGACTCACGAGTAGCAGCCAAATTACTTTTCCCGGTTTGATGCCAAACCTCGATGCGACCTTTAAACCGGGTGAGCGCTTTTGGAACCAGCTCGTTGATGGCTACAGCACCTTTACTGCCACCTAACACCAGCAGCTTTAAAGACCTGCCATTCAGTTGTGCGGGTAACTCCAAATCAGCGATATCTGTTCTAACCGGATTACCCGTCAGAATAAGTTTCCCAGAGCTATTGACTGGACCGAAAGCTCCTGGAAAAGCCAGCAACACTTTGCGGGCAATTCTGGATAAAATCCTGTTTGTGAAGCCTGCAATAGCATTCTGCTCGTGGATCACCAGAGGGATACCTGACAAACGAGCTGCCAACCCACCCGGACCAGTGACAAAACCACCCATACCCAAAACACAGACAGGGTTGCAGCTTCGAATTACTTTTACGGACCGATACAGCGGAACAGCCAACTTCCAGGGCGCTTTCATTAGAAAGCTCAAACCTTTACCCCTTAGCCCGGTGACCGGGATAAAACTGATTTCAAATCCATGGCGCGGCACCAGTTCAGCTTCCATACTGTCGGGCGTTCCCAACCAGTGAATGGTGTAGCCACGCTTCTCAAGTTCTCTGGCCGTGGCCAGCGCAGGGAAAATATGCCCGCCAGTACCACCAGCCATTATTAAAACAGTAGGTTTGTCAATAGTACTCATGGCGCCCCTCTGCTTTTTTTGTCTGTTTCGACATTAAACTGACGTCGTTCATAATCAATTCGCAGCAACAATCCAAAAGCCAGGCAGTTTATCAACAGGCTACTACCTCCATAACTGATCAGAGGCAACGCCAGCCCTTTCGTGGGCAGCAATCCGGTATTTACACCGATGTTGATCAGCGCCTGACTGCTATACAGTAAACCAATGCCATAGGCGACATAGCCATGGAACAGTAATTTTTTTGCTTCTGCCCGGTAACCGATTTGCAAAGCTCTCCAGGAAATAAATAGGATCAAAGTCAGAACGAAGACCGCCCCGAGGACACCAAACTCTTCAGCCAGAACAGCAAAGATAAAATCGGTATGAGCTTCCGGCAAATAGAACAGTTTTTGCAGACTGTTACCCAACCCTTCACCAAACCATTCACCCCGCCCAAAGGCAATCAGGGACTGGGTCAACTGATAGCCACTGCCAAAAGCATTGGCCCAGGGGTCCATATAAGAAGCCAGACGCGCCATGCGATAAGGCTCAAAAACAATCAAGGCAGCAATAGAGCCCACCAGCAGCAGGATGAGAATAATGAACTGCCAGAGTCTGGCACCTGCCAGAAAGATCATCCCCATGGAAGCCCCCATCAATACCACAAGGGCTCCGAGGTCCGGCTCCATTAGCAATAGTGTGGATGAAACAAAAAGAATGGTCATAGGCTTGAAAAAGCCAGTCCATTTGGTTCTGACTTCATCCAGGCGACGAACCAGGTAGGCTGCCAGATAAACGACAATCATCAGCTTGGCCGCTTCTGATGCCTGCAGATTGAAAAAGCCCAGAGGAATCCAGCGAACACTGCCATTGACCTCCCGGCCCACAACCAGCACAGCCAACAGTAAACCCAAACCACCAAAGAGGGAAAGCCAACTGTATTTCTCTATCGTTTTCACCGGTACCATCAAAATGCCTCCCATCAGGGACAGGCCGACAAAAACAAAAAAAACCTGCTTGATCAGAATGTAAAACGGATTAGAGTAAAGACTGCCCGCTACTTCCATGGAAGCGGAACTAACCATAATCAGACCAATCACCAGAAGCACCAGCACAGCACCCAGCAACGGAAAGTCAAGAGCACTGTCTCGACGGCCCGCAAAGGGTGACCTTATTTCGCTGAGAAGCTTATGGTGTAGAGTCATGCAAGGCGCTCCCTGACCAGAGTCGTAAAGACATCGCCACGCTGCTCAAAGCTTTTAAACATATCAAAACTGGCACAGGCGGGAGCCAGCAGCACGGCATCACCGCTCTCACTGACCTCGCAGGCATGATCTATTGCAGCAGCCAGATCTCTGGCATATTGAACCGGGATCACGTTACCGATGGCGTTATCGATATCAGCTGCGTCACGCCCTATCAGCACAACCTCACGACCATACTTTTGTAACGGTTGTTTCAGTTGATTAAAATCCGCCCCCTTGCCATCCCCACCGGCAATAAGAACAATTTTTCCGCTCAGGGTTTCACCCAAGCCTTCGATAGCCGCAACCGATGCACCGACATTGGTGGCTTTGGAATCATTAATCCAGACCACACCGTTTTTTTCAGCTACCCACTGGCATCGATGAGGAAGACCTGTAAAGTGGCTCAGAGCCTTCAGCATAGGCACCATCGGGATACCCACTGACTCACCCAGAGCCAGGGCAGCCAGCGCATTCAACTGATTGTGACGACCCGACAACTTCATGGCCGCTGTATTGAGAAGCCTTTCAACACCTTTACAAAGCCATGTATCTTCTTGATCCTCTATTAAACCATAGTCGTGCAAATCAGGTTTGCCGGAAGTAAACGCTGTTGCTGGTGTAGCTTGGGGAAGAAGAGGCACAGTCAGGGCATCCTGCTTGTTGTATACCGCATGTTTACAACCACGGTATATACGCTGCTTCGCCTTATGGTAGTCCATCATGGACTCATAACGATCCATATGATCAGGACTGATGTTCAACACTGTCGCAGCAACTGCACGTAAAGAGTGAGTGGTTTCCAGCTGGAAGCTGGACAATTCCAGGATATAGAGATCGACATCTTGCCTTTTAAGCAGATCAAGAGCTGGAGTGCCAATATTGCCACCCACTGCAACATTCCAACCGGCCTCTTGAACCATTTCTCCCAGCAGGGCTGTCACAGTGCTTTTGCCATTAGAGCCAGTGATGGCGACGACGGGTTTATCCACCTCACGACAGAACAGCTCAATATCACCCACCGCCTCAGCCCCCTTACTGACAGCATCAGCAATCTCTGGAGTAGCCAGTGCAATACCAGGACTGAGAATCAACTCATCCGCCGAATTCAACCACTCCGGGTTCAACCCACCCAGATGGACGGGTACATCCGGGAAAACGGCTTTGAGTTCATCAATGCCAGGAGGGTTATCCCGAGTATCCATCACTTTAAATGAACGTTGTCTTGCAGCAAGATACCGCACACAGGACATCCCGGTCTTCCCGAGACCGACTACAACCCTTGTACGATTTGAGCTTATCAATGCTGACACGCTTATTTTTCCCGAGCAAAAACTGTGTTAACGAATCTTCAGTGACGCAAGACCAATCAGGACCAGAATCAGGGTAATAATCCAGAAACGGACAATCACCCGGGGCTCAGGCCAGCCCTTCAATTCAAAATGATGATGCAGTGGTGCCATACGGAATATTCGGCGCCCGGTGAGCTTGAACGAAGCCACCTGGAGAATCACCGACACTGTCTCCATGACAAAAACTCCACCCATAATGACCAGCACAATTTCCTGACGCACGATCACCGCCAGCACACCTAATGCCGCACCAAGAGCCAGAGCACCCACATCGCCCATAAAGACCTGGGCGGGATAGGTATTGAACCAGAGAAATGCCAGGCCCGCTCCACCTATGGCAGCGCAAAAAACGACCAGTTCCCCGGAACCGGGCACAAAGGGTATAAGCAGGTACTGGGCAAAGTTCGCATGACCACTGGCATAGGCAAAAACAGCCAGTGCAGAAGCCACCAGAACAGTAGGCATGATTGCCAGACCATCCAGACCATCAGTCAGATTCACAGCATTACTGCAACCGACAATGGTCAGGTAAGCCAGTACAACAAAAAATGGCCCAAGATCAATGACGACGTTTTTGAAGAAAGGTACAATCAGACTGGTCTCTACCGGTGCTTTAGCTGTGGCGTAAAGAAAGACAGCCGCACCCAGCCCACCCACTGACTGCCAAAAAAACTTCCAGCGTGCAGGCAGGCCTCTTGAATTTTTCTCCACCACCTTACGGTAGTCGTCTACCCAGCCAACAACTCCAAACACCACTGTCACCAGTAAAACCACCCAGATGTAGCGATTACTTAAGTTGGCCCACAAGAGGGTACTGGCCGCGATACAAACCAGAATCAATGCCCCCCCCCATAGTAGGTGTTCCGGCTTTGCTGAGGTGCGACTGTGGACCATCATCACGCACAGCCTGACCAATCTGGTGATAACTCAGTCGACGAATCATATAAGGCCCCAGCCAGAGCCCCATACCCAGTGCAGTAAGCACACCCAGAATCGCTCTCAGTGTGAGATATTTGAAAACGGCAAAGCCGTGGTAGTATTGCGACAAGAAATCCGCAAGCCAGAGCAGCATTATCAGCGCTCTCCCTTATATTCTGATCCCACAAGGGATCTGACTACATCCAACATATTCATTCCATTCGATCCCTTGACGAGAACCGTGATGGGACAATCCGCCTGTTGCTCTCTGAACACTTGTATCCGGGTTCTTACCCAGTTCGAGAGAGCCTCTTTATCATCAAAATGCTGCCCTTTACTGTCATGAAGGTCATTTTTGAACGCTTCAACCGCCGCAACAGACGCCTGACCGTAAGCAGCAAAATCATCAATACTTTGAGCAGCTGCATACTCACCCACATCAACATGTCGGGCTTGTGTTACCTCACCGAGGTCCAGCATGTCCCCCAGCACCATAATGGTTCTACCCTCACAATCTGCCAACTGATCGATGGCGGCCAGGGTGGCAATCGGACTGGCGTTATAACTTTCGTCAATGACCAGAACACTATTCGACAGAAAGTAACGGGTCCCCCTTTGTTGATAGGGCCGGGCATTTTCCAGCCCCTTGACAATAATGTCCAGCCCCAGCCCCACAGCAGATGCTGCTGCGGCAGCGCAACAGGCATTCTGAACCTGATGTTTTCCCCAGAAAGACAGGTTGACGATCGCCTGCTTTTCAGCCTCTTCCTGAACAACATGCAACCTGAAGCTCATACCTTCAGACGTTGAAGATACCTCTGAGGCAAACACGTCAGCTTCCTGTTTATCCAGACTAAAAGACAGCACTTTTCGACCAGACTGTTTCAATGCCCTTTCTTTCCAGCGCTGGAAGCTGGGATCATCGAAATTCAGTACAGCAGTACCGCTTTTTTTGAGACCTTCAAGAATAAAGCCCTTTTCATGAATGACCCCCTCAAGCGTTAACAAATCCTTGAGGTGATTCTCTGAAGCATTGGTAATGATGGAAACATCCGGTTCAGTCAGGCGAGTGATGTAATTAATCTCACCGGGTGAACTGGTTCCCAATTCAATCACTGCGTGCTGGTGATCTTCTTCCAGTCTGAAC
>NZ_JAHHPS010000609.1:0-2926 GCF_024606275.1 Endozoicomonas sp. SESOKO4
TTGGGGGTAACTGTCCGGGAATTGAGGCTCAGTACGACATATTCCTGGTGGCTGAAGGTGGATCATGTTGATGTCAATCTTGGACGTGATCGCAGAATGGAAAGATTGCAGCGTTTTATCAGGCTATATCATGCAAGGCTTGATGATCGCTGGCAGGATGTAAAGCGCGTTGATTTGCGCTATTTGAATGGGGCTTCGGTGGCCTGGAAATAGTCATGAAAACATTGTTATGCGTTTTCGTGGCAACACTGGAGTGTTGGGTTCGGCGCACTGACTCTTTCAGTCAGGGTGGTTTGGGAAGATAGATGCCATGACAGCGGCAGATAACGGAAATTTAATCGTCGGACTCGACATTGGCACTTCCAAGGTTGTAGCGATTGTGGGTGAAATAACCGCAGATGGTCAGCTGGAAGTGATCGGGATCGGCTCCCACACTTCGCGGGGTCTGAAGCGAGGTGTTGTGGTTAATATCGACTCTACGGTCCATGCCATTAAAAGAGCGGTGGAAGAGGCTGAGTTGATGGCTGGTTGTCAGATCCACTCTGTGTACGCCGGCATCGCAGGTAATCATATTCGCAGTCTGAACTCCCATGGAATCGTTGCTATCAGGGAGAGAGAGGTGACCAGTGCCGATGTTGACAGGGTGATTGATGCCGCTCAGGCTGTTGCTATTCCCGCAGATCAGCGGATTCTCCATATTCTGCCTCAGGAATATGTGATTGATACCCAGGAAGGAGTGAAAGAGCCACTGGGTATGTCAGGTGTGCGTTTGGAAGCGAAAGTGCATCTGGTGACCTGTGCCGTCAATGCGGCGCAGAATATTGAGAACTGTATTAAACGATGTGGTCTGGAAGTAGACGACATTATTCTGGAACAGCTGGCTTCGAGCTATTCCGTGCTTTCAGAAGATGAAAAAGAGCTCGGTGTATGCATGGTAGATATTGGTGGTGGTACTACCGATATTGCTATTTTTACTGAGGGAGCCATACGACATACGGCTGTTATTCCAATAGCGGGTGATCAGGTCACCAATGATATTGCTATGGCTCTGAGAACGCCCACACAGCATGCTGAAGAGCTTAAGATTAAATACGCCTGTGCCCTCACCCAACTGGCTCGCGCTGAAGATATGATCAAAGTTCCGAGTGTTGGAGACAGGCCGGCCAGAGAACTGTCACGACAGTCGCTGGCAGAGGTAGTTGAGCCCAGATACGATGAACTGTTTACGCTGATTCAGGCGGAATTGAGACGAAGTGGTTTTGAAGACCTCATTCCAGCCGGTATTGTGCTGACTGGTGGTACGTCCAAAATGGAAGGTGCTGTAGACCTGGCAGAAGAAATTTTTCACATGCCGGTCAGGCTCGGTGTGCCTCAGGCCATTCAGGGGTTGACAGATGTCGTTTGCAATCCTATCTATGCAACAGGTGTCGGCCTGCTTCATTATGGTTTGAAAGCTCAGCAGGAAGGGCGAAGGGAAACGGCCAGCTTCGGCAGACAGGAAGAAAGTCTGCTTAATAGGCTTAAAAAATGGTTTCAGGGTCAGTTCTGATTGAGGGGCAGTCGCCATCAGCAGAAATGATCGCTACAGAAGACAGTGAATGGATTGTCTTTTGTGAAGTAGGAGTACCTTGTGCAAATGACCATTTTACAGGGTGTTCTTACAGGAAAGTAATCGTGGTGTTGTGGTAATGAATATTCAGAAAATATCCTGTTTACGGTGACAGAAAGGAGAGAGCCATGTTTGAACTGGTGGATAATGTTCCGCAGGAAGCGGTGATAAAGGTAGTAGGCGTTGGTGGCGGTGGCGGTAACGCAGTCTGTCACATGCTGAACAGTCGGTTGGAAGGCGTTGAGTTTGTCTGTGCCAATACGGATGCTCAGGCTCTGAAAAAACAGCACCTTCAGGCTCATACCCATCTGCAGCTGGGGGCTAACATTACTCGCGGTCTCGGTGCTGGGGCAAATCCGGAGGTCGGTCGTGATGCTGCAATGGAAGACAGAGACCGGATTGCTGAAGTGTTAGCGGGCTCTGACATGGTTTTCATCACCGCCGGCATGGGTGGGGGGACAGGCACCGGAGCAGCACCGGTTGTGGCTGAGATTGCCAGGGAAATGGGTGCTCTGACCGTAGCAGTGGTGACCAAGCCCTTTTCTTTCGAAGGTCGTCGCAGAATGGCAGTGGCTGAAGAGGGTCTGAATCAACTTAAGGAGAGCGTAGATTCTCTGGTCTGTATTCCTAACGAGAACCTTCTGCCGGTTTTGGGGCGTGATGTCAGTCTGCTGAACGCATTTGGTGCGGCCAATGACGTTCTGTTAGGCGCAGTTCAGGGTATTTCGGAATTGATTACCCGTGACGGACTGATTAACGTTGACTTTGCTGACGTTCGTACAGTTATGTCTGAAATGGGCATGGCTATGATGGGCACTGGCTCTGCTACAGGCAGTAACAGAGCGATTGAAGCGGCTGAGCGTGCTATCCGCAGCCCTCTCCTGGAGGATGTCAATCTTCAGGGGGCTCGTGGCGTGCTGGTTAATATTACTGCGGGCCTGGATCTTTCTGTAGGTGAATTCCACGAAGTAGGTGATACAGTGCGTGAATTTGCTTCAGATAATGCCACCACCGTGGTGGGCACAGTTATTGATCCGGAAATGACAGATGAATTGAGAGTGACTGTTGTTGCGACCGGTCTGGGAGACGCTGGTGGGGAGCAGGATCAGTCTCTTAAAGTGGTTGAAGGTTCCAAGCCCAAGGCGGTCCGTCCAGATGGTACCCTGAATCTCAAGGAGCTCGATATTCCTCCTCGTGTTCGCAATAAAGCTGCTGAACAGCCCAAGGTTGAGGAAAATGAAAAGCCCCGCAGGCAGGCGCCATCAGCCACCAGGAATATGTCGTACTGAGCCTCAATTCCCGGACAGTTACCCCCAA
>NZ_JAHHPS010000610.1:0-8850 GCF_024606275.1 Endozoicomonas sp. SESOKO4
CCGGAAGTTCAGGAAAAATCAGAGCCCTTACCGGTTCTGACTCAGGTTGATGAAGTACCGGAAGTGCCTTCTGTCGAGCCCGGATCCAGAGTAAAAGAGCCTGTTTCCGGTGTTGAAGAACCTGCACCCGTGCAGGAAAGTTTTACTTTTAAGTCTGAGTTTGTTGAAGAACCCCAGGCCGCTGTACCCCCCACATTTGCAAAGACCAAGCCCGCAAGAACTGAGAAAAGTCACCGTTCTGTCAATCAGGAAAAGCTTGCAGACCGTCCTGCAGCCAGTGAAATCCTGGTGATCAATCTGCTGGCAAAAGGTGGTGAAAACTTTGACGGCGCAAGGTTGCTCCAGAGTCTGATGGCTTCAGGCATGCGCTACGGCGATATGTCGATCTTTCACCGTTATGCCAACAAGGATGGAACCGGACAGATCCTGTTCAGCATGGCAAATGGGGTAGAGCCGGGCACTTTTGATATTGGTAAACTGGAATCGACTGATACACCGGCTGTCAGTGTTTTTATGGGATTGCCCGGACCCCGTGAGCCACTCAAGGCGTTTATGCTGATGGAAGAAACTGTACGACAGTTGGCGCTGGATTTGGGTGGAGAACTAAAAGACGAACACTTCAGTGTACTGACGCAACAGACACTGGAGCATTATCGTCAGCGTATTCGCGATTTCGAAAGAAAACAGTTAACCCAGAAGCTGGCTGACTGATCCATCTCTACCTCTCATTAATTTTTATCCTCCCCCGGTCTATCGGGGGCTTCAGTGTACAGGCTCAAGGCGGTTTAGAATCACTCAGGACCGTTTAAGTAACAGAATCATGACCCAAACTACCCTCTCTCTTAAGGAAGCTCAACAGCAAGCTCAAGGGCTGCGAGAGCAGATCAATGATCATAACTATCGTTACTATGTTCTGGACGATCCGATCATTGCCGATGCCAGTTATGATCGGCTGATGCAGCAGCTGAAGTCCATCGAAGCGGATTTTCCCGAGCTGATTACACCTGAATCACCCACCCAGCGAGTGGGTGCTGCCCCCCTGAAAGTGTTTGGCCAGATTCGTCATGAACTGCCCATGCTGTCGCTGGATAACGCGTTTAACGAAGACGATCTCAATGACTTTGACCGCAGAGTCCGTGAGCGTTTGGGCACCGATTCAGCAGTAGAATATGCCTGCGAACCCAAACTGGATGGGATTGCGGTCAGCCTTTTATACGAGAAGGGGGCGCTGATGCGAGGTGCTACCCGTGGGGATGGTACGACTGGCGAAGATATCACTCTGAATGTTCGCACCATTGCTACTATTCCTCTGAAATTGCTGGGTGAAGGTTGGCCTGATCGTCTGGAAGTTCGTGGTGAAATCTTTATGCCCAAGGAAGGTTTTGAAAGGCTGAATAAGAGAGCTAAAGCCCGGGATGAAAAAGTGTTCGTTAATCCCCGCAATGCAGCAGCGGGCAGTCTGAGACAGCTTGACTCGAAAATAACGGCGAAAAGACCTCTGGATATTTACTGTTACAGTGCCGGTGTGGTTGAAGGGGGTGAGTTGCCTGACAGGCATGCGGATATTCTTGAGCGTTTTAAAACCTGGGGCCTGCGGGTCAATCCGGAGCTGCGGGTAGTTAAAGGGGCTGCTGCCTGTGCTGAATACTTTTCCAGAATGAGTGAGAAGCGCGAAGCTTTGCCCTACGAAATTGATGGTATTGTTTATAAGGTCAACCGTCTGGCCCTGCAGGAGCAACTGGGTTTTGTAGCTCGTGCTCCCCGATGGGCCGTTGCCCATAAGTTTCCTGCCCGGGAAGAAATGACCCTTTTGAAAGATGTGGAGTTCCAGGTGGGCAGAACAGGTGCCATTACGCCGGTTGCCCGTCTCGAGCCGGTCTTTGTGGGTGGGGTCACCGTCAGCAATGCAACCCTCCATAATATGGACGAGGTGGCACGTCTGGGTCTGAAAATAGGTGATACCGTTGTGATTCACCGGGCTGGGGACGTGATTCCAAAGGTGGTTCGGGCTATTCCCGACCGAAGACCAGCTGATGCCAGAGATATTGAATTGCCTGAGCGCTGCCCGGTGTGCCATTCAGACGTTGAAAGAGATGAAGACGAAGCAGCAGCTCGCTGCACTGGTGGTCTTTATTGTTCGGCCCAGCGTAAGGAGGCCATCAAACACTTTGCTTCAAGGAAAGCCATGGATATTGATGGCCTGGGTGATAAGCTGGTGGATCAGTTTGTCGAGAAAGGTCTTGTGAATACTGTGGCTGACCTTTACAAACTCGGAGCAGAGCCTATTGCATCCCTTGAGCGAATGGGCAAAAAATCAGCCACCAATCTGGTCAATGCCTTGAAGGCCAGCCAGAAAACGACGCTGGCCAGATTTATCTACGGACTGGGCATTCGTGAGGTAGGTGAAGCGACTGCTCAGAGTCTGGTGGCTCATTATCGTGATCTTGAGGCGATCAAGTCAGCGACGGTCGAGCAGTTACAGGAAGTGGATGATGTCGGTCCTGTCGTTGCTGCTCATATAGAAACGTTTTTCAAGCAGGAGCATAATCTTGAAGTGATGGATGAACTGCTGAAAGTTGGCGTGCACTGGGATGAAGACACCGGACAGGAAGAGGATGTGGATCAACCCTTACAAGGTGAGGTTTGGGTGCTGACAGGAACCCTGCACACTATGACCCGGGATGAAGGCAAGGCCGTATTACAGAAAGTGGGCGCCAAAGTTACCGGCTCTGTCTCAGCAAAAACCACGGCGCTCCTGGCTGGAGAAAAAGCGGGCTCGAAGCTGACCAAGGCTCAAAATCTTGGTGTTCGTGTCGTTACAGAAGATGAGTTTATTGTTTTGATGCAGCAATGGGGAGTCTGATACGTGAAACGGGGACTGGCACTGATCATAATGATAACAGGATTTCTTTTTCTGACCGGCTGTGCCAGCACAACACCGCCTGCCAATCCCCATAACTTATGCAGTATTTTCAAAGAAAAGCGTAGTTGGTATCGACACGCTAAAAAAGCCAATGAAAAATGGGGGACTCCCATTCAGATCATGATGGCTATCATGTATCAGGAATCCTCTTATCGTCATGATGTCAGACCCCCCAGACCCTGGTTCCTGTTTATTCCATTGCCCAGAAATTCATCAGCCTACGGCTATGCCCAGGCCCAGGATGGCACCTGGGAAATGTACCTGAAAGAGAACGGTGGCTGGTTCAGGGGGCGGGATGATTTTGAGGATGCCATTGATTTTATTGGCTGGTATACCAACAAGACCCGTCGTATTAATGGTGTCTCTCTATGGCGTGCTGATTTGCTCTACCTGAATTATCATGAGGGTTGGGGTGGCTATAAGCGTGGGAGTCACAAGAAAAAGCCCTGGCTGTTGAATACGGCTAAAAAAGTCGACAGTCGAGCTTCAAACTACGGTGCCCAGCTTCGACGTTGCAGGCTCTGAACAAGAAGCCTATTGTCACTGAGATGTTGACTAATACATCAAAAATAACTGACCATCAAGGCTGAATAGCCGACCATCAAGGCTGTCCAGTCCACTCAAAGGATTGATCATGGAACCATCGATAGACGTCCAGGTATTGAAAACCTGGCAGACTGTCGGTGAAGTGGGCGTTACCACGGCACCGGTTGAATCCGCAGTGCCTTCACACTCTCCTGCCAATGGTAGTGGATCAACGGCTTTCAAGCCGTATTGTTTTGGTCGCCACCACCATGAAGGTGGATATTGTCGCCACGGATTGGCTGCCTGAAGATGGTTACAGGCCAGGGCCAGTTTAATGTGTCCTTCGATACCTATAGCTGTACTTTTTGAGCGTATCCGATTGCCTGCCAGATTAAAAAGGGGAGGTAACAAGTTGACTTTTGTATCATAATTACCCCTGAGAAAGAAACCATCTCTAAAACGAGCCGGTCTCGTTGAGAGAGGTTTCTTGCCCAGCATATTGTTGTTGATATCAACCGTGTTTCTGAAAATATCCATACTGCTCCCAGCCGGTAGGTAAAAGTCACCCGCGTGTGCCATCTCTCCCTGGAATATATTTTCAATAACAGCGATCTTCTGTAACTGCTGCGTACCGGCATAATAAATATCTATCCCTTTAGGAACAATATCACTCCCGTCGTAGAGTATGGATTTACCTATCATGACGTTATTGGCAAACTGCAGGCCCGAACCCTGGTTCACCGATGCATCAAGGGATCCTGCGCAAGAGAGGAAAAGTCCGGCCCGTCTGACAGACACATAAAACAGGTTATTTTCTACAATCAGTTTCCGGTTATAACAACCAGCATAAATAATAGAAAAAGCCCCCACATTGTTCTCAGGTCCAACGGGCTGGAAAGTAACATGCCTTATGTGACTGTCTCTCGTTTTATCGAAATCGTACATGTCATCAATCATGACCATAGACAGATCTTTAAAACCTGCGTCAACTCTGATAACTATTTCAAAACCGTCGTCTGCTGCACCAATGATGTCCTGACCGTCCTTCAAAACTATTCCTTTATTAATAAGATACTCAATCGGGGTTTTATCCACCGGAGGGAGAGAGGATGTAGAAGTAGAAGACGCAGTAGACACAGTCTCGGAAGAGAGCAGGATAACAGTGTTCTCAGGAGCCCGTTTGATCGTCTCACTCAGATCCTCTGTCGGATCAGCAGCGAGAACAATACACTGTCGTCCCTTGACAAGTTCTACGTACTGGCGTAGCCGCTGCTGAACCCCCGGCGTTTGTGCTGGAAGAGAGTCACACAATACTGTCGGCAGAGGAGGATAGGGTGCTATAGAAGAAGAGGTTGAAGCTGGAGAAGAGTTGACGTTTGGAGATTGAGTCGTCCAGGCTTCTGCAAACAAAGCCATTAACAGGAATAAAGGGGCGACTAACCGGGCTAATAAATAGTGTTTCAGCATGATCATGCTCAGAACCCTTTGAAGCAATCGACATGAAGTCTAGACTCTGTATTTATACTTAGCCATCAAAAAAATTGTTCCATTCAGTGCTGTAAAAACTTTTCAGAATTTAATAAAAAAACCTTCTCCATTGGCAACGTTTACACATTGATTTCAATCACAGATCTCCGGGTAGATATTAAGCCCCACCCACGGCACAAAAACCTAATCTTGTTCGTCCTGAATAACCATCTCGTGCAGGGTGTTCAAGTCTGGCACTATCTGCCCGGAAGTCGAGCAGCTTCTTCGTATGTGAGAGCAGAGCCTTTCCTGCATTCATCAGGGATAAAATGATATTACCAAACAGCCGGGTTCCACTTTTCATCGCCTTACGCGTCGAGATTTCTTCAATCCAGCTCACTGCGCCAAAGCTGCCACTGCAGTCCAAATGTGTCGATTCGCTTGGATCGATTTTTGCTGACATACAGTACCATTTGAACAACGAAAGTTCCGAAGGAGGGAGGCTTGTTTCTTAAAGTGGAAAGCTTTGCCTTTATTTATGAAATATCTGGTCTAAAGTTGCTCGGGCTGTCTTAAAAAGGATTACAACGATAAGGAATATCTGTTTCGATTTTTAAATATTAGAAAGATTGAAATGATGAATACCTTAAGATCCGGGTTGGTAGTTGCTCTATTCTCAGCGGTTTATTGCTTCCCCTGTCATGTTTACGGCACGGGTGAGTCAGCGGGCAGTGATGTATTTACAGAAGTTTCAAGTTGCTCTGAATTAAACAGTCGTGCTGACAGGGACGTGTGCAGGCGTCATTTACCTGTTCTTAAAAATCTCATCAGGGAGAAAAGCAATCAGTCATCTTCAACAACTTGCCCGGCTATTTCCCGGAATGCGTTCTTAAGTACTTGCACAGACACTCCTCCAGGCTCTAAAGCGGTCAGGATAAGAAAAATATCCGCTACAACAAACAGACTGGGGCATGAGGTTTTTAGAACCATCCATCCGACCTTGTTTATCTTTGATGCAGAGCAAACGTCTGGAAATGGACAAGCTGCCGTTTATGAATTGCCAATGACCGGGCGTAGCAGGCACTTTTCCATAGGTTTCAGCAGTTTTCAGTTACCGGATAACTCTGCTTTTGTGGGGAATCGCATCGATATTCTGCCTGAGTTTGTTATTAAGGGACACAGCTGGTTCCATTACGTGATGTCGGCACCCCATAATGATTCTGTTTATTATCTGGCGAATATCAAGGTCGATTCGAGAAATCCTCTGGATACAGGCAAATCATTCACAGCAGTTGCCACAGTGCCTTCTGTCTCACCCCCGAGAAAACCACGTTATGTACCCGGAGGCGTTCTGAATCTCCGGGGTGCGGGTATCTTTGTTGCAGACAACATCAAGGTGGTGCTTGATCCGGTGGATAATCAGGTAGCGATCAAACTGGTAGAGTTGGGATGTACTGATCATGGTGATGGGAGAGGAACAGAAGAGAGTTTCGTCTATCGATTTATGCATTCTGAATTTGATCTCCTGCAAGGTATACAGAAATCAACACAATATCAAAATGCTGCGCTGACTGTTGATTGCTTTCAGAATAAAGGGCAAGTGCAGTTGACCATGAAAAACACTAAAACCGTCATATCCTTACCCACTGAAACGGCAACGCCTGCACCATTGAAAAGCAGTGGTGTGTTGTTCGATATGCACTTATGGCATAGAGAAAACGTTCTGCACCTGGTTGATTCTACTTATAACAGCATTGTTGATCAGTTTGGCAATGATCTATGCGCCGAGTCAGCCAATCCATCGGACCTTTTTCTCTATATGGGAGGTATCTCGGGTGGCAGGTACTGTTCTGATACTAAAGTAATCCAGGGAACATTCGGATTAAAAGGCAGAGACGAGGCATGGGGCTTGACAGGCGTTGATCAGGCTGATTCGCATAGATGTTCGACTGAATTGGCTAAACGTTACCAACTAGGATTTGCTTCAGTGAAGGCAGGGTCTTCGGCGAGATTTGATGCTGCCTGTAACTCCCCTATGCCGATATCCGATTCTACAACTCAATCACCCCACGTTACTGATACAGGTGCTATGGCTATGAGTAATACTGGCAGAAAAAGATTAAAACCAGGGCAGATAGTGTCTGCAGGTATTGGTGCATTGGTTGTGAATCAGGCCATTACCCATAGCTGGTTCTATTTTTCAAAACATATCAGGCAAGCCTCGGTAAGATACACCAGCCAGATGTTAGCTGCTACTTTAGGTTTGGGCATTCCGCTAGTCCAGCTGATTGAAGTGGTTAGAGATCTCCGGCCATATAAACGTAGATGCGGGTTATACACGAGGCCATCGAGGTGTGTCACATGTCTGAAAAGAGAATGAAATCATACACTGCTGTGTTCAGGTAATCCGCAGTAAAGCTGGCTGTTGTGTCGGGTAAACCGGTGACAGAAACTGCCGGATAGCTTGGGGTTAACTTACCGGCTTTCTCGTGATAATACCTGTCAGAGACTTGGGGCTCATTTCCTATTGCTGAAGACATTGCCTTTCTTTATCCAATTTCCGGTCTAGGATAAATAACGACTTTTCAAAAAGGATTGTCACGGCAAGGATACATCTGTTTTGGCTTTCAAATATGCGGCAGAGTGCAGTTATGAATAGCTTTAGATCGGGCTTGACGGTTGCTCTATTGTCAGTAGTGTTCGCCTTTTCTTGTCATGTTTTCCCCGCAGTTGGGCCAGCGGACAGTTCTGCATATACAGAGGTTTCAAATTGTTCTGAATTAACCAATTGTTTCGATAGGGAGGTGTGCAATCATCATTTGTCGGCTTTTAAGGCTCTCATCAGGGAAAAGAACAATCGGGCATCTTCAACAACAACTTCCCCGACTACGTCTTCAAATATTTCTCTACGCAGTTCTCCGAATCCTTCAGTGACTCCTTCATCAATCCCTGAAACAGTTAAGATAAGAAAGATATCGAGTACAACAGAAAAACTGACTCATGAGGCTTTTGAAACCATCTGTCCAACTTTGTTTATCTTTGATGCAGAGCAATCGCCCGGACAGGAACAACCGGCCGTCTATGAATTGCCATTGTCAGAGCCCGTTTCTGACAGCCATAGAAGAGTCAACAGTTTTCAGTTACCGGACAACTCGGCTTTTGTGGGGAACGGAGCGGATATCTTGCCTGAATTTGTTATTGAGGGAGGCTTACAGCGTCACTACGTGATGTCGGCAACCCATAATAATGCTGTCTATTATTTGGCGAATATCGAAATCGATTCCAGAAACCCTCTGGATATTGGTGTTTCATCAGCCACTGCTTCCTCAGGATATCCCGTTACAACCCCGACCACACAGGATTATATACCGGCGGGTATTCTGAATCTGAGGGGCGCGGGTATTTTTGTTGCAGTCAACATCAGGGTGGTGCTTGATCCAGCGAATAACGATATGAGGATCAGGCCGGTAGATCTGGGCTGTAGCAATCATGGTGAGTTTGGCACAGAAGAAAATTTCGTCTACCGATTTTTGCACTCTGAGTTTGATCTTTCACAAGGTGTACCAGGATCAACAGACACTCAAAACGCTGCACTGAATGTAAGATGTTTTCAGAAAACAGGGCAAGTGCAGTTGACTATGAAAGACACTAAAACCGTTATATCTGTACCCACTGAAACGGATACTCCAACACCCGACGCACCACAGAGCAGTGGTGTGTTGTTCGCTATACACTTATGGCCCAGAGAAAACGTTCTGAGCTTTGTCAATTCTACTTGTAACAGCGTTGTTGATCAGCTTGGCAATGATTTATCCATTGACTCAGCTCATCCGTCGGATCCTGATCACTATATGGGGGGCGACTTTGGCAATTACTGTCATGGCATCAAAATGATGAATGGGGCATTTGGATTAAAAGACAGAGAGCAGGCATGG
>NZ_JAHHPS010000611.1:0-1326 GCF_024606275.1 Endozoicomonas sp. SESOKO4
CTTCATCAACCTGAGTCAGAACCGGTAAGGGCTCTGATTTTTCCTGAACTTCCGGAGCCTCAACAGACGGTTTCTCTGCGGGTGTCTCTTGCACCGGCCTGGCAGGCGCCATAATTTCTGACCCAAGGCTGGATATTTCCGGTTCGATCCGCTCCCTCACAGAAACATGGGTTGACTCTTCTGAACGCACCCAGTTCTTCACTGTTTCCAACTTCTGGGGGGGAGCCTCTGACCTTCTGGCTCCACCATTGGGCAATTCACTGCCAAACTCGTCTTCATTTCCTTTTACATCTTCAAGACCGAAAGACAGTTCTGATGCTCTTTTTCTAGCCAGACGCATACGGCGGTATCCATCAGCCAGAACGCCAATAATGACGACGATTCCGATTACTACCAACCAATCTCGTAAACTCATGTCCATGCCGCCTGTTTACCCGGTGGGTTGTTGCCGCCTGAAAACCAACAACCCGAAAACGCAAAAAAGTCTGAAATTTATAAATCAGTGAAATGTACTACCATGTTACAACAAAACAATATGTATTCAGACCATTGTTTATGATTATTGATGAAACACGTTTTTAATCTTCACTTTCATAACACTGTCCGACAACCGCCAGAATCAGGTAAGTCAAGCATCCTGACCTACAAGTCTATTTTGGCGAGTATTTATTGTCCCTTCAAGCGCAAACCACGGATATCATTAACAAAGTTCGATAAATAGTGATAACTTTTTTCAGTCGCCTGTGCAACTGTACAAACCGTTTAATCTCAGGTTACACAAAAACAGACTTCTTATACTGAACAACGAATAAAAACTAACCGTTCAATAAGAAAAAGTTCAGAGTTCTGCCATAGCTGCGGCCTCTTCCACATCCACAGATACGGGTCTGGAGACACCGGGCTCCTGCATCGTTACACCCACTAGTTGATTCGCTGCCTGCATGGCAATTTTGTTATGGGTGATGTAGATAAACTGAACCTTGTCACTCATTTCTGAAACCATTTTGGCGTACCGGCCTACATTAGCATCATCCAATGGTGCATCCACCTCATCAAGCATGCAGAAGGGTGAAGGATTCAACTGAAAGATGGCAAATACCAGGGCAATCGCCGTCAGCGCCTTTTCACCACCAGACAGCAGATGGATAGTACTGTTCTTCTTGCCCGGCGGTTGCGCCATGATAGCTACCCCGGTATCCAGGAGATCTTCGCCGGTCAACTGCAGATAAGCGCGGCCACCTCCGAAGACTCTGGGGAACAGTTCCTGCAAACCGGAAGTTCAGGAAAAATCAGAGCCCTTACCGGTTCTGACTCAGGTTGATGAAG
>NZ_JAHHPS010000612.1:0-1568 GCF_024606275.1 Endozoicomonas sp. SESOKO4
ACCCTGTCTTTTTTACCGGATAACTTAATCTTTTTTCGCAGCGAACCGGATGCCAAGGACCCCACAAAATGCACCTTTGATCTCTGGTGTATGGCGTTTCCGGTGGCCGGTCAAACTCACGTGGAATCGGTGATGGCAGGGGTGCAATCTATGGAAGAGGCCGATACTTTAGAGCGTGATTTTGACGGTGGTCGGGGTGTGCCAGAAATTATTGATTCCATTGTTTGGCAAGATTTGATGTTGGCCGAGGGGCAGCAAAGTGGTTGGCAATCCCAGGGCTACACCGACGCCAATCTGGCCGGCCAAGAGGCTCGGGTACGTTATTTCCATGAAGTGCTCAACGATTATTTGGCTGGCCGTCGACCACAAACCAACGGAGGTGACAATGAGTAACAGTGACGACATTCAAGCCATCACACGTCTGAAGAGCCAGTACAGTTATGGCGCCAATATTATGGCTGGTAAGCCCGGTGACTTAGACGAATTCGCCGGTTTATTTGACGAGCAAGCAATATTTGACGTGGGAATGGGCGAAGTCTGTGGCCCACAAGCCATAAAAACCTTAATGCAAAGCTTAACTACACAGTGGTACTGCGCCATGCATTATATGTTAAACCCGGTAATTGATATTGATGGCGATTACGCCCGGGCCAAATTTACTGGGCTCTTTGCGTTTGTATCCGAGCCCGGGGCGGCACCGGTTTGGTTGTCCAATATCTATCACGATACCTTTGTGCGCACGCCAGAAGGGTGGCGTTTTGCTTCGGTGAAAGTGGAGCAGGCTTTCGCCGACCCTGGATTTTTGAGCGCTTACGAGGGGTTTATCGAGCAGTAAAACCTGTGTGCTTGGCAGCAACAAAAATAATAAATATAAAAGGAGAGTTTCCATGTTGTATCCATATAAGTTGTCCCCATTTAAGTTCTATCCATTTAAGTCGTACGCATCTACGTTTAACTCCGTTAAGCCTGACCAATCTAAATCGCCTCTTATTAATCGACTATTGCCAGCTCAAACAGCGCTAGGATTCAGTATTGCAATCGCAATCTTTGCGTCTGGCAGCCAGGCGGCGTTGGAAGAAATCGTCGTCACGGCGCAAAAACGTCAGGAAAGTCAGCAGGATGTGCCGATATCGGTAAGCTCATTTACCGGTCAAGGATTATCGGATTTTCAAACCGCAGAGCTAAGTGCCTTAAGCGGCTCTGCACCCAATGTGCAAATATCACACTTTGGCAATACGCCCCATGGCGCGGTGTTTAATATTCGCGGTATGGGCGTCATTGAACCAGACCCTTACGCAGGCCAAACCGTGACCACCGTCCTGGTCGGTTTCTTCGAACAGCTCAAATTCTTTATAACCGGTAATCGAGGTTAGGCTGCCCCAATCCGCCTGCCAATTCATCGCCAGGGTAGCACTGTAAACATCTTGGTTGGAAACATCGCGCACGCTACCATTGCCAGAGTAATATTTATCGGGCGCTCGGCAACGGCTGTTGGCACTAGTGCATGGCCCAGTGTACATGGCGCCGACACCCACCGACGGTGACGTATTCGGCACCTGGTAAGTAAC
>NZ_JAHHPS010000613.1:0-2757 GCF_024606275.1 Endozoicomonas sp. SESOKO4
CCGCCTTTTTGTTCATTTCAGATTACGGATTACCACCAAGCTTCAAACTGCACGCCGTATGTCCAGCCGTCAGAGTCCACACCAAAGGTGTTTGCGATTTGAGGTCTTGTGGTTCCTGTATCGAAGTAGTCAAGGCCCTCCACTGAACTGCATGTTTCTTCACCGTAATCAGTTATGCTACATAATGGAGTGCCTGTTTTGTCGGTAGGGAGCAGATTGGGATTCTCAACAGCGTCCCATTTTGCGTACGTAGCAAATACTCTGATCACCGGTCTGACAAATGCTCCAAACTTTGGATGGAATTGTTGAGCTATTGTGAATTTGGTCACCTGACTGTCAAAACCTTGGCCTTTTCCGCTGTCTAAAGTACTGTCATAAAAGGCATTTTCAACTTTGTCCCAACCCAGCTCAATTGCAGTACTGGTGATTTCGGTCCACTTCCAGATGGGTCTGATACCGGCTGTTATCCAGCTTCTCTTGTCAGGCAACGAGGCATCCAGTTTTTGAGCTTCTTCGTCGTACTCGACCTGTGTCCAGGCTGCAACGTACATGATGTCCATTTGGTCACTCAGAGAGAATGAACCATGATCAAGCACCCTATAGAGCTTGTTGCCCTTGTACCACTCTGCTGAGGCTATATCTCGGCCAGTTGAACCAACGCCTGGACCTGTCATGCCATCATTAGCGTATTGCACTGCAAATTTGTTAAAACCATCCAGAACCTCCCAGGTCAGCTCGGCTGTGAGCAGCCATCCGTCTTTATCAAGAAACTCTTTGTAGACAGACTTGTCAGGAGGGTTTCCCTTGCCGTAGTCAACTCCTAGTTCAAGGCTGAGATTGTCCATGAGTCTCAAATCCTTAAGTCGGAGATCTATGACATCGGTTTCAACAGCTTGTTCTTGGTTAGCCCCACTGCTATCGAAATATTCTACCTTGGGTGTATGTCTTAGCCAGGCAATATCAAACTTGCCTATGCCAACATCGATATCCTGAATACCGGCTCCGGGGCCAGAAACATCCCAGTAGTACCAGTCATTCATATGAACATCATGTCTTTGGTAAAAGCGTTTGCCGGCCCAGAGCATGGCCTCCGGCATACCTTCCATGATATTCCTGGCCTGTAAGTTAACTTCCCTCAGGGCAAATTCATTGTTGCCATAATAATTGTCGCCCATTCCGGGCATTTCCCAGTCATTGTTCTGAAAAACTTTGTAGGCGATATTGGTATCCAGCCTGAACGAAGTGTTGTTATCATCTGACAGCTCAGCACCGAGCTTGAGCTCTGTGTAAGTTTCACACTCGTTACCCAGACGATATTTGGCGGGTGCTCCTGCCGCTTTAAAGCAGGCCTGATCTCCTCCCTCTGCTGAACGACCTACGCCTGAGCGCGCATAGCCGTGAAAATCAACATTGACTTCTTCAAAGCCCCAGGAAAGCGCAGGGAGGGAAGCGAGAGAAATAACTCCAATACTGCGACCCAGAGCAGATAGAGTACTCTGTATCCGAATCATTGCCATTTACCTTGTGTGTGTACGACAGTTGACCAGAGCTAACCGTTGGCTGAGCTGCTCTGGTCTGTTGCCATGAAGATGCGGTTTTCCCGAGTTCCGAAGCCATTTCATGTTCATGGCGGCTTGAGTAAATAAACCGAATGGATCTGAGAATTATGTTTTCGGTGTACCCGTAGGAAATCTAGACCAGAGATTCACAATCAGCAAAGTGATTAAGAAAAAAGAAGAGTTAATACAGTTTTTTATCCAGCCTGGCTCAAATACGACTATGTTTGCAGACAGGCTCCCGGAGCCTGTGCAGCAATACTGTAACTGAGAGTGAAAAAATGCTGCATTTTATTGTTGATCGTGAATTCAGGTATACAGTTTATGAGTTTACTGAGAGGTATCGAAATATTCGGCACTGAAAATGGTCGAATTAAAGGATTATTAAAGGGGATGTTTTATAAAGAACGACATGTGTCAGGCGTGATGAAAAAACAGTTTCTTTTCGCATGTATTCTTGCCCCTGTCATAACCCTGATGGGCTGCTCTCATTTTAATATCCGGGAAAAAACAATAAAGCAGCCTGACTCAGAAAGTAAAGTGTACAACTCAGTTAAGGACATTACTTGTCATCCACTAAGGTATCCTGCCGGCAAAAAACAGGCTCGCATTGTCGTTAACGAGTTCACTTCAAGACTAAAACAATCCTCCGGAGAGACTCCGGTTCTGGCTTTCAGTCTGCCGCCAACGGGCATTCATAAAGTGACTATAAACAGCTATGTGGTCAAGGATGATGATAAGGAACAGCTGTTCTATCCAGCGGTTGCACTGCTCGATCAGTCTCATAGCATCATAGCCCAGGTACCTGAACGTCAGATCAAGTATAAAAAGCCCGGGCTTACCAACGCTGAAAGTATTGAAGCTCAATTCACCATCGATAATGACAAGCTTTCCAGCGAACAGGCAGTTTGCATGCTTGTCTATACCACGGATGAACTGAGGAAAGGGAAAACAACCTTGATGAATGAGGCTAAGGAATATGCCAGAGCTTACGGTGTTGTTGCACCGCCGGTGCCTGATCCTGTTGCTATTCATGGCAATGCAGGGCATCTGGCCATCAGTATAAAAAGTTCAGAGGTGGCTTTTGCTCCAATGCCCAATACTCCTTTAGCTGCCTCTGCTGCCGTGATACCAGGAGCGTTGTCAGTGGAAGAGGATCCTTTTACAAAAGAAGTCCGGCAGCATTATGTTGATGCTGTTA
>NZ_JAHHPS010000614.1:0-1129 GCF_024606275.1 Endozoicomonas sp. SESOKO4
GCGTGCAGTTTGAAGCTTGGTGGTAATCCGTAATCTGAAATGAACAAAAAGGCGGGTTTTATGCCACGGGCTTAATCCAAGTTTGGCAGAAACACCTGGATGATAATGCGTTACTTATACTTATAACCAAAATAGGGCTGCGATTATGCAGCCTTATTTTTTCTTGTGTTTGGCTCATATCTCTAACCTTGAACAATAAACTTACACCCGCAAAGGCTTGCCAGAGAACGTCACGCAGCAGAACAACTTCTTTTTAAAGCTTCTTGAACTGTCTTCTTGTTTCATTCTTCTTTGGTAAAGCTTCCCCGCTTGTTTTGGGGAAAGTTTCATACTCATTTCAATAGCCATTTTATTTTCCTTTCTGCTTGTTCAGTGCAAATCGCCGCATAACATCCGCACCGTCGGGACAGCTGCCGGATCTTTCATCACGCTCCCACGCTGGAGCATGGGAGCGAATCAATAACAGTCCGTTATGTTTGTTAACAAGTCTTTTATTCGTTTGCTAATGCGTAGCCTGTAAGCTACGATTAAACCATGAAATACGAAGTGGTCTCGACCGAAATATTTAATCAGTGGTTCCGGGAGCTGAGGGACAGACAAGCCGCCAAGGCGGTTGCCCTGCGGATTAACCGAGCAAAGGCGGGCAATCTGGGCGATACCAAACCGGTAGGCGATGGCGTCAGTGAAATGCGCCTGTTTGTGGGCAAGGGCTATCGTCTTTACTACACGCTCCGCAACCAGCAGATAGTGATATTGCTGTGCGGTGGCGACAAATCCAGCCAGAACCGGGACATTAAAAAGGCCAAAGACCTGTTGCAACAATTGGAGGATTGACTCATGGCTCTGAAACTGACCCCCATAAACCCTGTAGAAATGCTGCAGGAGAATGAAATTGCTGAATTCCTGACCGAAGCCTATCTGGACGATGATCCTGCCGTGTTCATTATCGCCCTGGGCGATGTGGTCAAGCACAAGGGCGTAACCGAGCTGGCCAGACAGACCGGGCTCAACCGGGAAAGCCTCTACAAGGCATTCAATGGCAAAGCTCAACCTCGTTGGGATACCGTACATCGACTGCTGAAAGCGCTGGGTGTCAGGCTGACTATTGCAGCCTGATCTGGTGAGTGCT
>NZ_JAHHPS010000615.1:0-1577 GCF_024606275.1 Endozoicomonas sp. SESOKO4
ATGAATCATGGAATGAGTTCACCCGTGAACTTAAAATGCACAATAGTTTGCACCACTTATTTTCAGATCAGGATTTCGCCAGCGAAATACCTTTAAGTAAAGGTTTATTTTCTATTTCTGCGGATATCATTAATAAAAGATTGGAAGATGAGCTCGAAATATTTGAAGGTCACATACACGGTTATTGTTTCTCAGCTTCAAAAGATTATGTTAATTATGCATGCCAATTAGACCCATCAAATTCCAAAAACCCTCATTACAGGTCCGAAGAAGGGTTAAAAAAAGCAGCTATTGATATCGGGAAGTATGCAAGATATGGACTGTCATTCGATAGCCTTATTAAATCGCAGCATACAAAAGATTTATGTGTTGCATGGTCAGGTCTGTCAAAATGGATGACTTTAGGGCAACTGAGTTCTTATCATTTTTGCAATAATGAAGCTTTTCCCGGATCAATTTGTAACTGGGTAGAAGACACTGAGCGCTCAGATTTATCCTGGTCCGGTTTGAGAGATCTTGGTGACAGCCAAATATTTGAAACTACATTGCACAGCCTGCCCCCTGAAAATGCTTTAAATGTTAAATTTTTTCCAAAAGTCGGAAACCTGTTAGCTTTTTTTAATGCGCTTATGGATAATATCGTTGCCATTGTTATTGTTTATGCTCGTGGAAAACGTTTATCCCATGAGTTTCATTACCAAAATCCTAAAGCTGTCGAAGATGTACAAAGATTCATCGGAGATATTCTTGAGCATTTTATCCGGGGATATTATGCAACCGATACAATAAGCTTACAGCAAGCTCTTGAGTTGGATAATACAGAGTTCGAAAAATGGCTACATAGAACCTCATTAGAAATAGTCTATTGGTCAGCTATGCAGCCGTATGAAATGACAGAGGATTTTTTTATTTCTAGACATGATCACAAATACCAGAACTATTTCTTACATATCAATCAGAATAAAAGACCAGATCCAGAGATAATGAAAACTTCAAACGAAATCCATAATCATTCACTTTCTCATAAAACGGCTGATGGTAGAAAATATAATTTTGGACTTGCACATATGTATGGTTTTCCCTTGCAGGCTCTTATAAAAGGGCTGTGCAAATTATCTATAAACATTCTGGAAAACAGTCACCCTCCCCATGATTCTCAATCAGTTTTGGCAGGCTGCACTAATCAATAACGATCAATTGTTGCTTGGCCGATACGGGGGATTCTCCAACCAATAGCAAATACAAAACCACCGTCACTTTAATTTGCCAAGAATCACAATTCTACTAAAGTCCATACTCTGCATTGTAAATAGACGTTATAGAATGAGAGCACTTTACTTCACGCTGTTTTTTTCATGAAATGCTCTCTGGCAGGAGATTTTACGGAAGCCATTAGGGAAAATAATTTTAACAAAGTAAAAGAATTAATGGGCCAAGGTTATCAACTTGAATATGATCAGGATGCATTGCCCGATGCACTTTGCTTTGGATCACTGGAAATGCTTATTTTTCTGCTAAATAATGGTGCAAACTATTGTGCATTTTAAGTTCACGGGTGAACTCATTCCATGATTCAT
>NZ_JAHHPS010000056.1:0-2690 GCF_024606275.1 Endozoicomonas sp. SESOKO4
TTTGACGAAGAAGCAGGAATTTTTAGACCAATTTATTGCAACCGCAGTAGGACAGTCTTAAGTCCGACAGGCTCCTGGAATAGGATATGGCAAGAGTTTTTTTGACACTATTTTTCGAAAACTTTTTCGGAAACTATTTACGCTATCCTGGCAAGCTGATGTTTAAAGTTCCCTTTGCGGCTCATCAGCTGCACAAAGCAAGATCGAAGCTAATCAGAAATTTTTGTATAGATTCTCATTCCTGTGTGTAATGCAAAAACTGGCCATTGAGCATCTGCGATAAAATCACCATTTTTGTTATTGAATGAACAGGCATCAGCCGAAAATTTAGGCTCTAATTGATACATTTCAGGTCTGTAACTAGCCAGTAAAGACGGCGATGTGAGTACGGTAATTTGATGATTAAGAATGCCAGAACTTAAAAGCCCAAAAGAACAACGGCCTATCAAAGATTCTCGAACACACATACGGTAGTGACCCCCCATAAGAACAAGGCTTGTAATCTTTCTTTCTTTTAAAAAAGGCAATAAGGGAGGCTCAGTTTTTGCGTTAAGCACACCTAGCGCTTGCTTGGTGCAGTGAAAATCTGGTTTTTTAATAACATCATAGATATGCCTTGGATGTGCTTCTTTGTGCTCATGAACGACAATGATTCTACATCCAAGCTCTTTACAAAAGCGAAGGGTTTCTTGTTGGCTTTGTTTTCTAACAAGATGATTCTCAACAGTCTCAGAACTCCATTTTTTATCCATCTCATCTATTACGATGACTGCCGTGTTGGCATGATGCTCTGGTTTATGAAACTTAACGATATCTCCAAGTAATGAACCGTTTATTATTGTCATTAATCACTCTCCTTTTAAGTCTTTAGCTTATTGGACAATAATCTAAATTCATTGTTTGATATTTTGTTATGGTGATTAACATTCTTGTCATTAAGACTAAGTAGTCAAGGTCGCCTTTCAATGGATGGCGGCGGTAGCCTGGTTAATCTGCATAAAAAGTTCAAGCTAGTCATTTATCCATCCTTAGCTCAATGATTTTCGCCGGCTCATTTTCATGGATGATCAACAGATGGCCATCGGCGCTGAAGGTGGCTGAGGTGATCCCTCTAAGATTGGAAATGTAGGCTTTTTTCTGCCATGTCCCATCGCTTGTCTGGCCATAAATTTCCGCCTCGTTATTGTTAGTGGTGATGACCACATGGCGTCCATCGATGCTAAAGCTTGCTGATTTGAGATATGAAACAAAGAAAACGACGGTTTTTCCTTCCCAAGATCCATTGAGCTTTCGGCTATAGATTTTCGCCTTCCTGTCTACACCGAGGGTGATCACATGGCGGCTATCGGCGCTAAAGGCTACTGAGTTGATTTGCATATGATGGGAAATGGTAGCTTTTTCTTCCCATGATCCATGATCGTTCTGGCCATAGATTTTCGCCTCATTATCTTGACCGTGGGTGATCACATAGCGGCTATCGGGGCTGAAGGTGGCTGAGTAGACCCAACCATTATGAGAAATGGTGGCTTTTTCTTTCCATGATCCGTCTTCCTGACCATAGATTATCGCCCTGCCATCTTGACCGGAGGTTACCATATGGCAGCTATCGGCGCTGAAGGTGGCAGAGAGGAAATGATCTCCATGGGAAAAGATGGTTTTTTCTTCCCATGACCCATCGTCCTCCAGGCCACAGATTTTGACCTTGAGACCTGTATTGACGTTGCTATCTGCACTAAAGGTGATCATATGGCGGCTATCGGCGCTGAAGGTGGCTGATATGACTGAATCATCATGGTGAATGATGGCTTTTTTTATCCATGACCCATCGTGAATCTTGCCATAGATTTTCGCTTTGCAATCATAGCTGGTGCTCACCACATAGCGACCATCGGCGCTGAAGGTGGACGATGATACTAAAGTGTTGTGGCTAATAATGGCTTTTTCTGTCCATGACCCATCGTCTTCCCGGCCGTAGATTTTCGCCTTGCCATTGATACTGGTGGTCACTACAAAGCGACCATCGGCGCTGAAGGTGGCTGATGTGAGAGGGTTATCATGGGAAATGATGGCTTTTTCTTCCCATGATCGTTCGTCCTTTTTACCATAGATTCTCGCCTTGCCGTCTGCACTGGCGGTCACCACATAGTGGCCATCGTTACTGAGCATGAATGATCTGACAGAACCATTATGGGAGATAGTGCCTTTTGCTTGCCATGATCCGTCGGTCTCCCGGCCATAGATTTTCACCGTTTGACGATCACAGATGCTCACCAGATAGTGACCATCGGCACTCAAGGTAGCTGAGTTGATCTCGCCATAATTGGGAAGGGTGGCCTTTGTCTCAAATTTAAATGTTTTACATTCAATCATCAGTTGAGTGAGAGTGGAAAAGAACAGGGCAGGGCAATAAAAACTCGCCTGGCGATCCATGACTGATTTGACTAATGCCTTATCCTTTGTAAAACGGCTCAACCAATCCTCGAGTTGATCTTTATCTTTTGCAGTGCCGATGGTTCTTGGAATAGCCTGGTGAGATGAAGCAATCTGGCGATACCATGCCCTTACCAATGATGCATCATTTTTGAGAGCGTTGTTAATGTATGAATTTGTCAGTGTTAAACAGACAATATCACGAGTCTGCAAATATCTATAAATTTTGGATTGTATTTCAATGGGTAAATCGAGCAATA
>NZ_JAHHPS010000616.1:0-12003 GCF_024606275.1 Endozoicomonas sp. SESOKO4
TGGTGCAAACTATTGTGCATTTTAAGTTCACGGGTGAACTCATTCCATGATTCATCTTTTCGTTGAAATTTAAGGTATAGTGTTTGGTTGTCAGGAAGAGTGAGCTGGATGGATCTTCCGCCACAAACTTTCTGAATTATGGAGTTATCTGATAGCATTAATTCTATTTCAAGGTCCTCATTGCTTGAACTCTCTTTTAGAATTTGTTTTTTTATTTCTTTTTCGATTTTGTGCCCCATTTCAATGTCTGGAGGTAAAAAATGACTGTTTCTGTAACAGGCAATGATGAGGTCAGAGAAAAATGGATTCCGTGAGTCATAATCCAAGCTGGCTGTTGCGTATAAAAGTTCTTGTGTTGCACAGGGAGGCAGGGGAAGGTTGTTTTTTGCTAATTCAATAATTTCATCCAGAAAACCAGCTGGGAATAAATGCTTGTCTTTTTTTGCTGCTTCATACAATCTAAAACGTCTGTCTAAGTGCGAATAATGAACGATATCTTCAATTTTACATCTCAATGCTTGTAACTTGGCAATTTTTTTAAACAAATTCTCTATTTTGTGTGTTGTACTGAATTCTTTTTGGAGTGTTTCCTGTTTTTTTCTACTAAAAAACCTGTTACCCAGTTTTATTATCAGATAGAGCCAGTCATCACCACTAAAATGTTCGGTATTGCCATCCAGATAATCTTTCATTAATGATATTTGGTGTTTTTCGCCAGCAGAGAAATAGCCTTCTGGTTTTTCTAACGTTTTGATTTTTATTGTTTTTCTGTGATAAAGACACTTTTGTTCAACTAGAAGAGAGCCATTTGTGGGCAATGGCTCTGTTTTTTTCGAGCTCACAGCTTCCTGACAGGTAGTATCTGCCCTTATAGGTTGTGGCTGAGGCTGTGAGTGGATTGATGATAAATGCATGGAAATAATGTTTTAAAAATACGATTTCATTCTTAGTCCATATTTTTCTGAAAAGGTTCAAAACTTTGTGCAGATTGTTGAATAAGGTGTATCACGTCGGCAAGCGAGCAAAGTGATGATACTGATCTGGATGGCGTTCCAATGCACAAGCGATATGTTTGAGTGACTTTTCTGAGCCTTCGAAAGATAGCGCCACCATGAAGGTACAATCTGGATTTTTTGTTTTAATCCAGACACAGACTGTCTCTGGCACCCTTCAGGATGCATGCTCAAGCCTTGCCGTTATTGCAGAAGAGTTCTCGCTGGTACTGAAAGATCCGCCCTTCCGTTGCATAACAACCTGAGTGAAAGCCTGATTCGGGAATATGTCAGCGATGAAATGGGATTATCTGACAGATAGTTTAACAGGCGGTGAGCGCTTACCAAGGTAAAAAACTTGATTGCAAAGGCCTACGGTAGTCTAACATGTAGGCTTTGCACCAGTTTCTGAGACAATAACAATGCAGGAGTTTTGAATGTTTAGGCAATTATTTTTTTGGCTATTAGTATTCTATCTGCAAGACGTAAGAGCAGTTCAGGATTTACGGCTTTTTTTCGTTGTTGCGCCTTCTAACTTGAAATTTATGGTGGATGGCTGTTATGGATTTAATTCAGAGTTCAGCTACTTTATAAAAGATTTTAACGATGAATTTAAAGAGGGTCGTAAAGAAGTAGTAGTATTTGTTAAGCATTTAAAAAAAACGTTTTCTTGTTTTGTTATTCCTTCCCGCGAATTAGGTTTTATTGCTGAGGGTTCTGGTGATTATAATTTTTCACTGCATAATTTTCATTCTGAACCTGATGAACGACGCTTTACTCGATATATTATTGCCAGATCTTTGTGGTATCACCTTTTTTATACATCGTATTTGGAGCAAAAAGAAAATGAATTTAAGTTCGCTGAATCATTATTTAATAAAAATTCTGATTTGGAGGTTGTGCTGTTATTTAAGTGTTTTGGTGACAATGAATATAAGGAACATTGTAAAAGCTATTTTTCAGATGCCCTTGAGGGATTTGGATGGAACCTTGAATTTATAGATAGAAGCAAAGAGGGTTGTATGTACATTAGAATTATTATTGCTCTTGGAAATGAGAGTTATAATAATCTCCAGTCCTTTCAGTTAGATTCCAATGTACGCCTGGATATTGAAAAGTCGGGTATACGAAGGCAAGGAGAGAAAAATAAAAGCTCTATGATTTTTTTTCCATCAACAGTATTTCAGAAAAATGCCTGTGAATCACTGGCTGCCAGCGACATACAGAATCAGGAAGACTACTGCGCTTTCGGAATGATTGGCTCAAATAATGCGTGTGTGTGGACATTTCCCAGAACCTACAGCCAGATGGAAAGCTTTGTTGAAGAGAGTGCCTGTGTCAGTACTGGTGCTACTGCTAAAAATGTCTATGAAGTGTGCAGAAAATTTACTAATACTTCGGCAGAAGCCTTGAATGGCGCCAAAGCCTTATGTGTTGTTCTGACGGGAATTTCCATTAGTTTCAAAAGAGAAAAGTCAGATGCTTACAACAGTCTGAAAAATACGAGTGAATATTTAAAAGAGCTTGGATTAGAGGTTCATAATATGCCAACGGATGGTTACTGTGGCTGGCATGCTATTTTGAGTTGGATCAGAAGTAATAGGTATGAGCTTTTGTCTGAAATGACTGAAAATTCAGATGATTTAACAGCGCAGAGAGTATTTGAATATTTTTCTGCCAGGGCTCAGGAAATGGTCGAGGAAGGTGATGAACGTGAGTTTATAGTATCAATGGCTAATGAAATGAATGGATCTAATCCCGATAGAATGTGGCTTGAAGATAATCATATTCGTTTCCTGATTGCCCCGTTTATCAACCAAAACATTTTAATGCTTGATATAGCTTCTAGTGATCCCACTCCGGGATGTCCTTTTCAGATTAGCTTGATAAGAGCAGATGGTGTTGATGTTATTTTTCAGAATCAAGATGAAGTTGTTAATGCGTTGCATGAAAATCGCCATTGTATGATGTTACTTCATGCTCATAATCATTGGTTGTTGATAATGCCTGATCGTCAATTGGCTACAAATCAAGCTACTCGTGGGAATGCAACTTCACAAGATATACCGAGAGAATGGTTGGAAATTGACTGGAGTACTGTCGTTGTTCCACATCTTCTTCTGAATAAGTAGCTCACTAAATGAAAGCCTGTTGTGATGCCCAGGTTCTCAGTTTTGAGCCAGTCATCATCACTGAAATGTTGGGCTCCTCTTGCGATCACAATTTTACCGCTCAGCTACTGAGGTCGTTCATTGCAGGGCTAAATGAGAATGATTATGCTGGTGCGTAAGCCCTGGTTGCCAGCCTCTGGTGCATGGCTTCTTCGATGGTATCACTGCACTTACCCGCAAGGCACACGCCGACCTCAGAAAAATCGGGATCGTAATCAACTCCGCACCATTACGACTTTGAACCAGTGTTCAGGAACTTTTTTTATTTTGTTGCGTCTAAGTTAGTACAGGATGCAGATGCTCATTTATTTGGGCAGAAATGTTCATTTTGAGCGGGAGCTCGCTGATTTTTCCGGGCTGCAATGCATCAAGTTCAAAAAGCGCCTGCAAATTCTGGGCAGTTACCACGGAATAACCCAATAACCAGATAAAGGAGTATCTTATGAATAATCTTAACTCTTATGGAACTAATGGATTTACTGTGAGGACTCACCAGCAGCCAATGAAGTCAGGTAGGCAGAGTGTCGTCACGGAATGTTTTAATTACGATAAAGCCGATCGCTTTGTAAAAATCTCTGATACTAAATCGGAATTTTCTAAATACTGTTATAACGGCCCTACCTTAATCGATACCTCTCAGTATAGAGGTGGCAATGCGACTAGAGCATTGTCTTCGTATTCTATTAAGGCTTCTGATGATAGTTCTGAAAACAATGATAATAAAATCTTACAATTGGATATAGATGATAGTGAATGGGTTGGGATCAATGAGAATGTTCAAGCAATAAGGCTTAGTGGTTGCGTATTCCTCATTCATGTTCCTTATAATGCTAAATCCTATTATGCCTGGCATCTTAACTCGCTGCACAGGAAAATTTTATCAGACAAAACAACAGCAGCCGTCTGCATGTCTGGGGATACTACTGAAGTTAAAGCAGCTTACCGCGAAGCCAGGTCCTGGAGAGAGATGCTGAGTCAATATCCCGGGACGAGCTATTTATGTGCCACTGACGACATTGAAGATGAGTTCAGGAGTGTTTTTCGTGTAAGTCCGGCTAATATCACCAAAACCGGAGGAGTGGAGGTTGACATCACATTTGATATTGCTACCCGAAGCTTTCAGGTGATAAATCCTCTTGAAGTTGAAGCCGCTGTCAGTGAGCTTGAATCCCGAAAAGAAATGCTGCAAGAACATCCAGGGACCAGCTATTTATATGGCCCTAAAGACGTTGGAGATCTGGCAGGGAGTCCTTCTGATATTGATGCGGCTGAACCAAAACCGCAGGACAGGGTCAACTCAGCCACGCAATAGATGGCATTGTTTGGGCCGCTCTTTATGAACGCTCACATCACTTTAGGCTCCCCGCCCTCTGGATACTTTGGTGATGATGAGCACTGCCCTGCCTTGGCTCCTGCCCTTCAAAAAACCGCTGCACCAGACTGACCGAAGAAATATTGTAGGGCTAAATAAGAATGATAATGCTGGTGCGTAAGCCTTGGGCGGATCTGTCCCAATGGGATTGGTCTGCAAGTTGGTTGATGACAAATGCGAGTAAATCATTCTTTATAATTTCAATTCATTACATTATTGGTTCATATTTTTCCTGAAAAGTTCAGGATTTTCATAAAAATGATGGAGGCATTATTTTTCTGAGGAAATGACTATCCTAAATCACTGCTTTGCGGTTAAAAAACTGAAAGAAAAAAGGTGCTCCCTGTTGGTTTACAGTAAAATAGAGGTTGGTAAAAAAGCTATTTAAGTCAGCTGAAAAATAGGCATGAGCCGTAGTTTTTATTTGCTCCTGGTCATAATCGTACTAAATTTCAAACTCTATATTCGAAAGAAGCTATACGATGAGATTGTTTTTTTTTATGCTCATTTTTTCCACGCAATTTTCTTTGGCAGGAGGGTTTACTGAGGCTATTTTTGAGAATGATTTTAAAGCAGTTAAAGAGCTGATCGATCAGGGTTATCATCTGGCAAAAGATGCAGATGCAGTTCCCACTGCAATCAGCACCGGATCATTAGAGATGCTGCTTTTTCTGCTCAAACATGGTGCTGACCCAAATACCTTTACTCGTACCTACCGATATAATGGCCTGAACATAAGACATGTTTTAGGCGACACTTCAAGTATAGGTCAGATTGTTGCATTATTAAGTTATGGCGCAGTCGCTCATGATGGCCCAAATGGTCATAAGTGGGATTATAATATGGCAATAGTTGATAAGAGGTGGCTGCATGTAGCTGTTTATTATTATTGGGAGCGGATGTTAATGCACAATATACCAACACCCCCCAATAGCATTTCCGAACTCAATACCATTATAATGTCTCTGCCCTTACTTACTATTAAGGCTCTTGCTGTTTTTACTGAACATCAATTTAATTTAGAAGATATACTGACGTTGTTGCCAAATTATCTAAAGTCGTTTTTTAGAGTCTTTCTCAATTTTCATGAAGAAGACTGATAATAGGGTAGATCATGCAAGGCAATCAATAGCACTGTCGTATTTTTAATGGTCGCATAAACCCCATCTAATCAAGGCTCTTTTTAAATCGTTTTGCCGCGACCACTAAGCCACCGATAGTAAAAGCGCCCAGATAAACAGCATCCGTCGTCATGCCCTGTAACTCTGCTCCTCTTAAAATAATCCCCCTCATCAACCGCATATAGTGGGTTGCAGGCAAGAGTTCAGACAGCCATTGAGCCGCTATTGGCATGCCTTCAAAAGGAAACATAAATCCTGACAGTAGAATCGAAGGCAGCAGAATGAAAATGGTCATTTGTGAGGCCTGCAACTGTGTTTCTGCAATGGTCGAGATAATCAGCCCAAGGGTCAGGCTTGCAGAAATAAACAGCATGGTAGCCAGTAGCATCTGGATAATACTGCCGACAAAGGGCACATCAAAAATCAGGTGGCCCAGTGACATAATGATGCCGGTCTGAATAAACCCTACAAAAATATAGGGAATGATCTTTCCGATCATTAGCTCAATAGGGTGAACCGGTGTCGCGATCAGCAGTTCCAGATTGCCCCTCTCTCGTTCACGCACCAGTGCGGCAGATGTGAACATAATCATCGTCATGGTCAAAATAACGCCAACCAGACCCGGAACAATATTGACAACGGATCGTTGCTCCGGGTTGTAGTAAAGAACGATTTTAAAAAGCGCGCCCGAAGACTCAGGCTGAATCCCGGCAGTGGCACGGAAAGGCATCGTCTGGAGCTTTAAAATGGCCGAGCTGATCATAGGGTCTGAGCCGTCAATAAGCCACTGCGCGCCGGTTCTGCCATCGTTTAAGCGCTGGATGAAGTCGGATGGAATAATCAGGGCAGCTCTTACTTTTCCACTCTTGAGTGCTTCTTCTGCTCCCTGTGGACGTGCATCCTGACGAACTATTCTGATCACCTGAGTAGCCTCCAGTGCATCCATCAGAGCGCGGCTGAAGTAAGTGCGGCTGTTATCCACAGCAGTGACCGGTATCTCTCTGACATCGGTATTGATCGCGAAGCCAAACAGCAGCAATTCAATGAGAGGAATAATGACGATCATGGCAAAGGTGGCGCGATCACGGGACAGTTGTCGTAATTCTTTCATTAGAATCGAGGCAATTCTTTGAAGGCTATTGGTCATGCCCGACAGAGTTGAAAGCTTTTCCATTACTGCCGCCGCTGTTGGGTACAATGAACAAATACATCCTCAAGACTGGGGCGCACCCTTTCAATGGTTCTGTCTTTCATTTCTTCTGGCCACTGGCTTCGCAACCAGACTTCAGGCTCACTGATTGTATTGGTTATCAGAACCCGCAGGCGGGCTCCCTGCTGGGCCGAGGATAAAATTTCAGGTCGGGCTGTCAGGGCTTCCCTGACCAGCCGAAGTTCGGTGCCGTCTACTTCCAAAACCCTGGCTTGCATATCGGCCATGAGCTGCTTGGGGGAACCTTCGGCTTGCTTAATACCTCCCTCCAGAATGGCCAGACTATGGCAACGCTCGGCTTCATCCATGTAGTGAGTGGACACCAGAATAGTGACTCCCTGATCACAGAGGTCAAAAAGAGTTTCCCAGAAATCACGTCGGTTCTGAGGGTCTACCGCTGAGGTTGGTTCGTCCAGTAGCAATAATTCGGGTTTATGTAATGTTGCTGCTGCCAGGGCGAGCCGCTGGCGCTGCCCGCCACTGAGGCTGCCTGTCATACGCTTGCGGCGCTGGTCCAGACCATAGGTAGTGAGTTGGCTGTCAATGCGTTTATTGACCTCTCTGCCCGGCAGATTGAAAATTTGTGCCATGAACTTCAGGTTTTCTTCGACGGAGAGATCGTCGTACAAAGAGAATTTCTGGGTCATATAGCCCAGTCGCTGTCGAAGTGCTTCCGACTCTTTGGGTATTTCCAGCCCCAGAACACGAACGTCACCCTGACTGGGTGTCAGCAAACCGGTTAACATTCTGAGCGTAGTCGACTTGCCACTGCCATTGGGCCCCAGGAAACCAAAAATGGTCTTTTCTTCGATGTTCAGGTTCAGATGATCTACGGCCATGAAATCACCAAAACAGCGGGTCAGCCCTTTGGCTGAGATGGCCTGTCGGCTCACAGGGGCAGGTCCACTTGCACAGGCAGTCCTGATGGCAAATCAGAAGCGGTTTCCGGAAGCTGTACTTCGGCCATGTAAACCAGTCGGGAGCGTTCTTTTTCATTGAGGGCATAATGGGGAGTGAAGGCCGGGTCCAGAGAAACCCAGCGTATTTGACCAAGAAAAGATTTTTTGACGCCATCAATATGTACCGTCACGTGGTCGCCCACGTGAACAGCGGCCCTGCGGGGCTCTGGAACGTAAATGCGTGCATAGGGTGCTTCATGCAACAGCAGGATGGCCAGAGTGCTGCCTGCTGAAACTCTCTCTCCCAAGTGTCTGGGCAGACTATCCAGCCAGCTGTCTCTTGTGGCATAAATGGATAGATCCTCCAGCTTTCTCTGTTCCAGAAACTGATTGGCCAGAGCCTTTTTCATGGAAGCCTCTGCCTGTTCTATGACTTCAGGGCGATTGCCATTGAGCAAACTCTGGAGTTTTTCTCTGGCATTTACTTTTTCTGCCATGAGAGCATCACGATCAGCTCTCGCCTGATCCAGTCTGGATTGGCTGATCAGTTTGCGCTTTAACAGTGTTTCGTTTCTCTGGAACGTTTTATTGGCATCCACCAGCCGGGCTTCTATTTGCCCGACACTGGCTCTTGCTGCTGCTATGTCTTCCATTCTGGCGCCGTTGACTATTTCACTCAGATAAGCTCGTGCCCGTTCTGTTTCGGCCAGGGCCGCAGCAACGGCTGCCTGTTGCTTGCGATCATCCAGCTTCAGGATCACTTGACCGGTTCTTACCGGGTTGCCCTCATGGATGAGTATCTCTGTAATCAACTCCGAAGCGGTCGCTGTCAGAGTGACTCTGTCACGCTCAAGGGTTCCCAGTGCCTGATGGTTGTCGGAAGAGAAACAGCCGGAAAGCAAAAGTGACAGAACGGTAGTGCCAATTAAAGTCAGATGACTTTTTATCAATCTGCTCATAGAGTGAAAGCGTTTACTGTGACGATGAACATCCATCAAATGTAGTCACAAAATGAGAAGACGACCTATTACTGTCTGCGCCACCATGAAATGGAACTGAGGTTGGTAAGCAGGGAAGACAGCGAGTACCGAATCGCCTGGGAAGCGGGGGAACATCGGTACTCTGATTACAGTTAGAAGTCGATCAGGTAGCTGAAGTCAGGAACTCAACAGAGGGCGCGAAGAATGCACAGCCAGTGGTGGCCTGTGAATAATCCATCAAGTGGTCATAGTGACCATGCCTGTCGGCCTTGACCATGGACTCCATCATTTTGTCAAAATGGGTCGGAGTGCGACAGTAGGAGACAAAGTAAAGTCCGCCTTCACTGGCATTGCCATAGGGCATACTGTGACGCAGGATTTCCATACTTTTGCCTCCACTGTCCTTGACGTTGGAACGCTTTACGTGAGCTGTTGGCGCTTTTTCTTCGCCACTGAATTCAATGTCGTCCTCCTTGGTGCGGCCGATCACTTTTTCCTGCTCAGTGACCGCCAGTTTGTCCCACTTTTTGAATGAGTGAACCCACTTCTGGGTATGGATATAGCAGCCTCCGGCAAACGATTGATCTTCATCACCCACCAGAGTGACGCTGGCCCTGTTATCTCCCTGTGGATTTTCGGTGCCGTCTACAAATCCGGTCAGGTCGCGACCGTCCAGGTAACGGAAACCTGTCTCATCTTCCTGAATGTCAACGGCTTGTCCAAAATGATCCATAGCTCTGTGCAACAGGATAAAATTGATATCTCGACGATTGGAACGGATATGGAGCAGCAGATCACCGGGAGTGGCAGGTGCAGTCCGGTCACCTTCTGTCACGGCTTTGAAGGGAGCGAGAAGCCTTGGCTTAGCGGCTTTGTACAAAGCGTCCCAGGCCTGACTGCCGATACTGATCGTGGAGGTCAGCCTGGCATCGGGGTACTGTTCGCTGAGATCCCGTGTCAGCTGTGGTATCAGCGCACAGGTCTTTTTAATCTGTGTGAGGCTGTCTGGATCTTGCCTGATAGTTAAAACCAGAAAGCAGGCATCGGTATTGGCTTCTGGAGTAATTCCTGATTGTGGTGTGCTCATTTCCAACTCTGACGTCAGTTTTCGAAACAATGGCAACCTGTCTGTTCGCTGTCTGGTGCCATTGCATAGCATGAAGGGGTTTAGGTTCCGGGTCAATACACTTATCTGGCTTTATCGGATAGGTTACCGGCCTCTTCGCACTCACCTTCTTCAGCCATTTGTGCCAGTTGTGAACATTCTGATGACATCGGCTGGAAAGGACAAGCTGTGGTTTCCTCCTGACGGGTCATAAGGCTGGCAATCGTGTCCTGTCGGGTAATCTTGCATTCAATGGCGTCAATAGTTCGAAAGCTCAGCCAAATGGCTATGGCTGAGAACAGGACTCCTCCGGCTGCCTGACCCACCAGTACGCCATAGGGCCCCATATATGCAGAGGCGACCCAGATGAAAGGAACGGTACCCAGTGTCGCCCGACCCCAATTTAAGAGGGTTGAGTATCCGGGTTTGCCCAGATTGTTAAAGGCAGCATTGGCGACGAACAGAGTACCTGTGAACAAAAAGCTAATGGCAATCCAGTCGCAGAAAAACGACACCAGGCTGGCCGCTTCCCCCGTGGCTCTGAACACTTGAATGAGAATGTCCTGCAAGAAAAACAGTATGGCTGAAATGACAATGACATAATGCACAGTGAAGAGGATAGCATTTCGAAGCGACTCCCTGACCCGGCCCATCCGTCTCGCCCCAAAATTCTGGCCTATTATAGGTCCTACTGCTCCGGACAGGGCAAAAATGACACCGAAGGCGACAGGTATCAGTCGGTTAATGATTGAGTAGCCTGCTACGTAACTATTGCCGTACTGCGACATATAGCGAACCATCCAGGCGCCACTGAAAGGCATGGCCAGATTGGTGGCAATGGCAGGGAGGGTGATTGCCAGAATGTTTCTCAGATCCTTGCCAAACTGGGAAAGACGGAAGGGGGAGTAGAGTTTATGTTTATAGAAAATGCCGTAAAAGGAAATAGCAAACATTGTGGCACGAGCCATCACTGAAGCAATGGCAGCACCCTCTATATTCAATTCCAGGAGAAAGATCAGTATAGGGTCCAGTATGGCATTCACAGCTCCGGCTGAGAGTGACGATGTCATTGATAGCCTGGCATCTCCTACGGCTCTGAGCCCGGCACCGAGGGTCATGGACAAGCTGACCAGAGGCATGGAGGGAATCACAATATGCAGGTAACTGTCGGCCAGTTCATGAACTCGCCCGGTGGCTCCCAGCAAAGTCACCAGTTCAGGGATCAGAAGCCAGAAAACGATGGCCAGCGTGATACTGACTAACAGCACCAGGAAACAGATATTTACTTGATATTGACACGCTTTTTCCCGGTTGTGGCTGCCAATGGATCTGGAGACCAGGGCCCCGGCGGCAATGGATAAGCCAATACCCAGAGCCGAAGTGATAAACAGGATGGTGCCGGCATAACCAATAGCTGCAGCCAGAAATTTTTCACCGAGCAGACTGAGAAAGAAGAGGTCGAGCAGGTCGACAAAAAACAGCGTTGTGATGCCTGCTGCATTGCTGAGGCTCATGACAATGACGTGCTTCATTGTTGAACCCTGAGTAAAGCGGGCATGGGTCATGACAGGCTTCCGTTTCGACACCGTATGAAGTGTTCCGGTCAGTTGGATATAAAACGACCAAAGTCGTTAACATATAAGATAGAAAGAGTCGTGCTTTGATCAATGAACAGGACATTGCGCTTCGACCAGCTTAGTTCAGATCGCAGCGACGGGTCGGGTAAATGGCGTTACAATCAAACGCTTTATTTCCTCTGGACTGTTTATCTTATGGATCTTATCTGGAACCGGGCTGAAACCGGGTCTCCATTACTGATTCTGGCCCATGGTGCCGGTGCGGCTATGGACAGCGATTTCATGAATCAAATGGCCGTCTTGATGATGGCTGAAGGTATCAGTGTCGTGCGCTTTGAATTCCCTTATATGCGGGAGCGAAGGAAAACCGGTAAAAAAAGACCACCGGACAGGCAACCAAAATTATTGCACTGCTGGCAGGACGTGATTGAATATATCCAAAAGGATTATAACGGCCCTCTTTTCATTGGCGGTAAATCCATGGGCGGACGCATGGCCAGCCTGCTGGTGTCTGAGGTGTCTGGTCTTTCATTGAGAGGTGTCGTATGCCTGGGGTACCCATTCCATGCACCAGGT
>NZ_JAHHPS010000617.1:0-1977 GCF_024606275.1 Endozoicomonas sp. SESOKO4
CTTTCATCTTTTCGGGGTCTTTGCCCCTGTCATTCTCTACACCACTGCTGACATCGACAGCAAAGGGTGCAACCTGTTCTATGGCTTGCGAAACGTTCTCAGGATTCAGACCACCCGCCAGAATAACGGGCTTATCCAGACTGTCCGGTATCAACTGCCAGTCAAAAGCCTCACCGGTTCCGCCGGGTATACCTTTACGATAAGAATCCAGAAGCAGACCACAGGCACCGGGATAAGCGGCAGCACTTTCCTTAACAGACGTCCCGGGACGTACTCTGAGTGCCTTGATATATCTTCTTCGCCATCGCTCACACTCCTGATCGGTCTCATTGCCATGAAACTGCAACAGATCCAGCGGGACGTGATCCAGAACCTCCCGGATAACGGATTCCTCAGCGTCAACAAACAAACCCACCAGGGTGATAAAAGGTGGGATTGCCGTGGCAATTTCTCGAGCCTTACGGACGGTCACAAACCGCTTGCTGGGCGCATAAAACACCAGACCCAGTGCATCAGCACCCGCATTAACCGCTTCCAGCGCTTCTTCTACAGAGGTGACTCCACAGACCTTGATCCGAGTCTTCAACGATACCTCTCCTAATGCCTATAGCTGATAAAGAACGCCAATAGCATTCGATGACAGCGAACTCTCCCGATCATCAGACAAACCGGTTCAATAAGGTTTCTATGATGAGTAAGCGATGGGAGTCATTGAACAGGATGCTTCCATACAGCTTCCCCCTGCAGGAGCAGGAAATGAAACAGGATCTGAAAGCAGAAGGTGGATGTTAGCAGAAACAGCCGACTCTTGTCTCATACTGAAAAGACAAGAGCCAAATCAAGAGTAAAACCCATTTCAATTCAAACGTCTGGAAGGGTATTGCCCCCTGATGGCCAGATTGTAATAACGACCGACAGAGTCAGCAGACAGCAAATCCTGATAGACACTCTCAGGCACATCGTAATATCGATAGAGACTGTCACTACCCACAAACTCGATTTCCAGTATCCGGGCTGTTGGATCATAGCCTGCAGATGCCAGCGCCGATGAGTCTACCGGCTGCCGATCAAAGGGTAAGGTTTCCAGACTGTAGGCAACGCTTCTGATCTGGTCCTTCAACAATTGGCCACTGGAATCACCCAAAACATAACTCATCCCAAAGCTATGATTTTTCCAGTCGTCGCTCACAGTACTGTTTGTTACATTGGCAGGTAAAGGTCCAAAGGCAGCGCTTCTCAATAGATTAATCACCAGATCATCAGAAAGCGTCAGGTATCGGGTCACACTCTGCTGATCAACTGGATAACTCAAGGGATAACCTACCTGACTGGCCGGAGTCGCCACTGACACCATGCCCATTAACTTCAACTCATTCCAGGCAATACCGGCAGTCGAAGTCTGATAAACCGAACGCCAGGACTCATTACCATAAAAGTTCCCCTGAGAATGAGCCACCAGCAAAACCTTCCGGCATTGGTTGATGTCTTGCGTGTATTGACTGATATGCCTGCGAAGATCACTGTCGAACAGGTAACTGAATGCATCATAGCTGGTTACAATCAGCTCCAACCCTTCCCGGAACCAGTCCGGTGCCAACTCCAGACCCGAAAGCCACAACAAAAAATTACTGTAATCCTGCAGCAGCTTTTGTCGCGCCACTTCGAGTACTTGATCGACAGGGTTTTCATTGTAGTTATAAGAAAGCTTATAGTTGATCCTGTAGCCGGGCAGCTGATTTCTCATCAGTCGAATTAAGCTATTCCTTGACTCTCGAGCAGCTTTTTGACTATTAAACATCCCATTACCGTAGTAAAGAGCCAATTCGGGTGGAGAAACCTGACATTCATTTGCATTCACTATTGAAGCCGCTAGCAAAAGCAGCACTATCAAATAATTTTTCATATTCTTCCCTGAATATTTAGTTCTGCTGTTCACGTTTAAAGTTACATTGACTCTCCAAATCATCAGTCAAAGTG
>NZ_JAHHPS010000618.1:0-1021 GCF_024606275.1 Endozoicomonas sp. SESOKO4
GATACCCGTTTTGTGATCGATCATGAAGGGGAGGCCATTGGTGAGATCGGCTTTGTAACCCAAGTGGATGTTCATCGTTTTACGGCTGAAATTGGCTATTGGTTATCTGAATCCCACTGGGGAAAAGGAGTAATGACTCAGGCTCTCAGCCGTATCACACAGTATGCCATGGACGAGCTGGGTCTGGTCCGCATTTATGCCGATGTGGTTGATTACAACAAAGGGTCTGGAAAAGTACTCGAAAAGTGCGGCTTCCAACTCGAAGGTATCTTGAGAAAACATATTTTCAAAGGTGAAGACTACTTTGATCAATACGTTTACGGTCTGGTTCGTTCTGAACTCCAATGATCCTCGAGTGAATGGCCTCTGAGCAAACATCTTTTTTCACTTCCTGCATTTCTTTTCTGACCAGACAGCCTTCTTACTAAAAAGAGTGGGCTGTCAGTTATCAACATTGATCAGAGTGATATACGACCCAGAGGTTGTACTGTGATTTCTTCTGTAAGCTCTTGGTGAGACAATACGGCCAGATCATAAACTTCCAGCTCCAGAAGCTTCCTGACGTATCGGCGAATATCCATCGATGTGATCAGTACAGGTTTATGTTCAAGGTGCCCAATTTTGCCTACTGTGTTTTTTACATTCTCAACAAAGCGAGCAGACTGGGACGGATCAAGAGCCAGATAGCTGCCTGCTGATGTCTGTCGGATGCCACCACGTATGGTATCTTCAACATCTTGATCAAGAAGGTAGACAGGCAGCATGTTTTTACCATTCGAATACTTGTAACTGATGTATCGTTTCAATGATGAGCGGACATATTATGTTAACTGAACCACTTCCTTTTCTTTGTGGCCCCAGACGACCAGTGCCTGAAGTATGGATCTCAGGTTCCTGATCGAGATATCTTCCGAGACCAGTCGCTGGAATATTTCAGTGATTTTATTAACTGGCAGAAGACGCTGGACTTCTTTGATCAGTTCGCCAAAGGAAGACTCCATTTTTTCCAGCAGGTATCGGG
>NZ_JAHHPS010000619.1:0-1620 GCF_024606275.1 Endozoicomonas sp. SESOKO4
AGCGCTTTCCATCGATGAAAATAAGAAAAGAATCAAGCTTGACCTCGCTTCTTCCGTTTCAACCAATGAGACTGCACATGAAACTTTGGAGGACCAAAACCCCTTATCATTAATGATTCAAACCAGGGCTCGAGCACTCCTTTCCATGCCAGACACTCCGACCAATACCATGTAAGTAAAACTCCCGGCGCCGCGAAATGGGTGTCGCAAAACTTGCCATAAGCCGGTAATTGGAACTATAGAACGGCGTTACCGGCTTCCAAATCTTAGCCGCATACCGTATCAGATCTCCAATGATATGGCGCACCCTTCACGACAAATTTTTATGGAACACAACGGTTTGCTTCAAAGAATTGACAAAGCCACGCAAGTTCAGGCGGCTGGTAATCGTCGTGTAACCCATGTGGCCTTATTCACTTATACATGAATAGCAGCAATCGTAAAACAGATGTTATCAAAACAAGCTACTATTGACTGTCTACAGGGATTAGTAAAGCTACTCAAATAGCGTTCAATTCAGAAAATTTTAAGATATATGGGGATTCCCAAGTATGATTCTTACTGCGTTATCTATATCAAATAAAAACTTCATTCAATATTTCATTTTATTGATAGCTCTGATGTCAGGGAGTGCTCTTGCACTTAACGAAAACCAAATAAGCATACTAAAACAACTCACCCTTCAAGAGTATGAAGAAATTAACCGAGAGCTGAAAACAAAACATTTGTATAGGGAAGCTGAACTTTACATTAACAGAGCGATGGCATGCATTAACAGAAGAAAAAGAAATCATTTTTTTATAAGCGAAAATAGGAAAACAGCTGAAAAATTGAGTGTTAAGAGGAGTGATAATACTACCAAGTTGGGAATACCCTACCCCCTGTTACGAACTTTCAATCTTGTTCAGGCAATGATTCATCACGGTAAAGAAAAAGCTATCATAAAAATCACTAAGGATAATAGAGCAGCCGGTGTTGTTACTGACTATGTAGACAGATTATTATCAGAAAGAGCTGAGCAAGTGCCCACAGAGGGTATAGACTGGGTAAATTTGTCCTATGAATTTCGGCAATATCAATCCTTGGGACCATGTACTATTAAGGCAGAGAAAAACAAAGACTTTGATTATCGATTAATACATCCACATAGCACTCCTTATCGTAAACTTCATCTACTACGTAATGGAGAACTTGTTTTAAATAATGTCAATATAATCCGGCAAGGAAACTTAGAAGATGGGGATCAAATAATTTACCCTAAAAATTCACCCAAAAATTCACACGATAATACATCAGACTATCCGAAGTTATCACCCATAAGAAACTCCGCATCCAAAGCCAGAGAGATTTATATGGCAGTTGATCGACTTCAAACCTTTCTGGATAATAGGTATCCAGACAAATTTAGATTCAGTATCAATGATGACAATATGTTTAGAGTATCTCTGGATTTTGTAGTACCCTATGGTTGGTGGCAAGATGCATTTTTTAGAGTAGTGTTTAGTTTTGACAATGTAGGCAACGAAGGACCAACAGTTCATGTTGAATATGGACCAAAAATGTATCATCTTTTTCACAGTGATCTTTTCCTGACAAACAGTTATAGAAACTCTAAAGAAT
>NZ_JAHHPS010000620.1:0-16998 GCF_024606275.1 Endozoicomonas sp. SESOKO4
ATGCCGGGTACTTGTGAAGAAAGTGCTTGTATGTTGGGTTGTTGCTCCTGAAACTTGGTCGCTGAATGATTCTGACAGTGGGTGTGGTTGTTTGTTAAGTCCAGAGTCAGGCACAACAATGATGGTGGCAAACGCTTGCTCCCCCTGTGTCAGCATAGATCGTGCTTTTTGTTGTGCGTTCGGGTTAAACGACGATAAACTGATGTTCCAATAGTTTTTCAAAAGCCAGCCAACTGCAATAACTACTTCTACAGGTGGCCATGAATAAGGGATGGAGCTTAGCGGGGTGTCCTTTGTGTTCAGAATAAGTTCGTAGCCCATTAGCAGATCAGTGGCGTAAAGCCATTGCCAGTAAACCGATTCAATAATGGTCGTTTTTACCCGGTAACCGCCGGGTCTCTGTCGTTTTTTATCAGGCGATGAATATGATTCTGAATAGCCGTTTGTATTGGCAATACCTGACGGGGGATGGCAGTGTACGCTGGTCCTTTTTTATAGAAAAACTCTGGTTTGAAAATCCTGTATTATTTTCAAGCTCGACAATAAAACGCTCTGCGAACAGTTCGGCCTTACAGACGACAGACAACAATATTATTAGCAGTGCTGTATGGAGTGAGTGTCTAATAATTCTATCCTTGTATTCCAGTGGGTAGAGAGGAAGGATAGATCAAGCAAATAAGGCTGCTAGCAAAGACCTTTTCTTAAAAGCAAAAGTGTCACCGGTAAAAAACATCGTTGAAGCCATGTACCGGATCCGCCCGTTACTTAGTTACTTTGCTTTCTTTAGGGCTGGGGCCATAATCCTGGTACGTACTATCAGGCCTGCGTTTTCGATCTCTTTGTTTATGATCTGACAGGGTTTGAGTGCTCTTGCAGACTGTCCCGCGTGGCTGTAGCTGGGCATTCTCTCTGATCACTGTCACTTCACAGGTTTTTCGCCTGCTGTGAGCTTTGCTTTTGTGCAACGACAGGGCCTGAGAACTCTTGCAGAGAGCCCCGCACGGCCGCGGCTGGTCATCATCCCCGACTATTTCTGCGTCACAGGTTTTTTGCCCGCTGTGGCAGTTTCTTTTGTGATCCAGCAGGGCTTTAGCACTCTTGCAGACCTTCCCGCAGGTTAGCAGCTGATGATCCTTTGTGGTCGTGATTATGTCACAGGTTTTTTGTCCGCTGTGGACTTTGTGTTTGTGATGTGAAAGGGCCAGAGAACTTTTGCAAACTTTCCCGCACGGCTGCTGTAGGCCATTTTTCCCGAAGACTGTTCTGTCACAGGTTTGTTGCCCGCTGTGTACGCCTCTTTTGTGGGTCGACAGAGATTGAACATTCTTGCAGATCATCCCGCATGGCTGTGGCTGGCCATTCTTTCCGATCACCGTCACTTCACAGGTTTTTTGCTCTGAGTGGTATCTGTATTTGTGATTGCACAGAGCTTGAACATTCTTACAGACTGTCCCGCATGATCGCGGCTGGCCATCCTTCCCAATCACGATTTTTTCACAGGTTTTTTGCTCTGTTTGGTGTTTCTTTTTGTGATTCCACAGAGCTTGAGCATTCTTACAGACTGTCCCGCATAACCGCGACTGACCTTCCCCTTCGACCAGGGTGACGCCACAGACTTTTTGCCCGGTGTGATAGCTGCTTTTATGGACCGACAGGCTCTGAGCATTCTTGTAGACCTTTCCGCACGGCCGCTGCTGACCATCCCTCCCGACCAGGGTCACATCACAGGTTTGTGGTCCAATGTGGGCTTTGCTTTTCTGATCCGACGGGGCTTGTAGGTTATAGGCAGCCCCTCCGGAAGAAAGGCGGCCTGAAGGAGAAGTTCCGATTGGGTGTCTGGGATGTGCAAGTGTACAGGAAGTCCCGTTTTCTTCTGGAAGAATATGATTGCTCAGACTGAGTAACCCGACGATTATAATTGAGTCATCAGCGGTAATGTGAGAATTCCCTTGCATTGTCACATCATCATTCAGTGATCCCACAGGGCCAGTTGGACAGGCAGCTTCTGCACTTATTAAGAGAGTAGGCTTGTCTGTCGAATTTGCTACGGGATTCAGCGGCCATGCACTGGCTCCTCTGTTCCCGGATGATGGCCGGAAACTGCAAACTCCATGACAGGGGAAGATGAAACAATTGAAACCTAAAGTATGTTGAGTTTGCTGAGGGCCTCCGTTACCGCCAACAGAGCCAGAATAGCGGAGGCTGGTGAAAGAGCCCGCAAGGTGGCTGGTAGCTCCCGGAGCTTGCTTTCCAGATGATTCTGATAGCTGTTGTGGTTGCTGGTTATGGCTATAGTCAGGCACCATAGTGATGATGGCAAACGGATCAGCTCCCCGTGTCAGCATAGATGTTGGTTCTTGTGGTTCGATTGGGTTAAACGACGGTAAATCGAGGTTCCAATCACTGTTCAAAAGCCAGCCGATAGCAACAACTACTTCTATGGCCAGCCATGAATAAGGGGTGGCGCTCATAAAGGTGTTTTTGGTGGTCAGGATCAGTTCGTAACCCGTCAGCAGATGAGTGGCGTAAAGCCATTGCCATGGAATCGATGCAGTTAGAGTCATTTTTACCTCGTAACTGTTAAACCTTTGTTGTTTATCATCAGTCGCTAAATACAGTCCGGCGTAGTCGTTTGTTTCGATAGTGTCTGGCGGATTGACCGGCAATGTAATCAGGCTACGATTTATAGAAAAGTTCTGGTTTGGAAACACTGCATTGTGTTCAAACTCGATAATAAACCATTTTGTTGAGGAGTCAGCCTGACAGACGACAGACAACAATAATATCAGCAACAGCGGTGCCGCAAAGAGTGAGTGTCTAATAATTATAACCTTGCATACGGGTGGAGAGAGAGGAAGGATAGATCAAGAAAATAAGTATTTTTTCTGTCAAAGACACTTTGTTAAAAACCAAAGGTTGTACCGGGTGAAAACTCATCGAAGCCATGTACCGGATTAGCCCGTTACTCATGCAATTTGCATTTTTTAGAGCAGGGGCCCTGGTCCCTATTATCAGGCTTCCATTTTTGATGTCTTGTTTTATGACCCGACAGGGCTTGAGCACTCCTGCAGGCTGTCTCACATAGCTGTGGCCGAGCATCCTCACTGACCACTTTAACTTCACAGGTTTTTCGCCTTCTATGGGCTTTGCTTCTGTGCGATGACAGGGCCTGAGAATTCCTGCAGAGAGCCCCGCACGGCTGCGGCTGGCCATCATCCCCGACTATTGTTGCGTCACAGGTTTTTTGGCCGCTGTGGTGGGTTCTTTTGTGATCCGACAGGGCTTTAGCATTCTTGCAGACCTTCCCGCATTGCCGCTGTAGGCCATCCTTCCCGACGACTGGTGTTTCACAGGTTTTTTTCCCGCTGTGTACGCTTCTTCTGTGAGTCGACATGAATTGAGCATTCTTGCAGATCATCCCGCATGGCCGCGGTTTGCCATCCTTTCCGACTAATGTCAGGTTGCAGGTTTGTTGCCCGCTGTGGTCTCTTCTCTTGTGATAGAATAGGTTTTGATTATTCTTGCAGACCTTGCCGCATGGCCGCGGCTGGCCATCCTCTCCAACCACTGTCATTTCACAGGTTTTTTGCTTGCTGTGTACGCTGCTTCTGTGACTCCGCAGAGATCCGGCATTCTTGCAGACCACCTCGCATGGCCGTGGCTGACCATCCTTCCCAATCACAGTCACTTCACAGGTTTGTTGCCCTGTGTGTTGTCTGTTTTTGTGATTCCACAGAGTTATAGTATTTTTGCAGACTTTCCTGCATGGCCGCAGCTGACCATCCTCTCCGACCACGATCACATCGCAGGTTTTTTGCTCTGTGTTGTGTTTCTTTTTGTGATATAACAGAGCTTGAGCATTCTTGCAGACGGTCCCGCATGGCCGCGGTTGGCCATCCCTTCCGACCACAGTGAAACTACAGGTTTTTTGCCCGGTGTGGTAGTTGCTTTTGTGAACCGACAGGGCTTTGGCATTCTTGGAGACCGTCTTGCATGGCTGCGGCTGGCCATCTCTTCCGACCATTATCATGTCACAGGCTTGCGGCTCGATGTGGCCTCTTTCTTTTTGACCCGACAGGGTTTGATGGCAATGGGTAGCGCCTCCGGAAGAAAGACGACACGAAGGTGAAGTCCCCATTGGACCTGTGGAAAGAGTAGGCGTAAAGGAAGGCCCGTTTTCTTCTGGACGACTATGATTGCCCAGACTGATTAACCTGGCGACTGTCATTGAGTCATTATCGGTGACAGGCAAATTCCCGTGCATTGTCACATCATCACTGAGTGACCCGGCAGGGGCAGTTGAACAGGCGCCTTCTGTAGTTATTAATTGTGAAGGGTTGCCTGTCGAATTTGCTTCGCAATTCAGCGGCCACTGAGTGGGTTCATCCGATAATGGCCGGAACATGCAAACGCCAAAACAGGGGAAGACGAAACAATTTAAACCGAAAGTATGCAGAAGTTGTTGAGAGCCTCCGTTTCCGCCGCCAGAGCCCGAAAACAGGAAGCTGATGAAAGAGTCTATAAGATGGCTGTTGGCTCCCGGGGCTTGCTGGCCCAATGATTCTGCCAGCTGCTGTGGTTGTTGGTTCTGACCAGAGCCAAACATCATAGTGATGGTGGCAAACGGGTGGTCCTCCCGTGTCCGCATAGCTGTTACTTCTTGTTGTTCAATCGGGTTAAACGAAGTTGAATCGGGGTTCAAAGAGCTTTTCAAGAGCCAGCCGACGATAACAACGAAGACTTCTACAGGTAAACATGAGTAAGGGTGGGAGCTCAGAAGGGAGTTGGTGGTCTGGATCAGTTCGTAACCGACCAACAGATGAGTGGCGTAAATCCATTGCCATGAAATTGATTCAATAAGAGTCGTTTTTACCCGGTAACTGTTAAATCTGTGTCGTCTGTCATCAGGCGTTAAATCCAGTCTTGTATAGTCCTTTGTGTCAGTGATGTCTGACGGGTTGCCGAATAATGTACTCAGGCCATGCTTTATAGAAAAGCTGTGGTTTGGAAATGCTGCATTGTGTTCAAACGTGGCAATAAACCGTTCTGCCAAGGGTTCGGCCTGACAGGCGACAGACAACAACAATACCAGAAACAGCAGTGCCGTTAAGAATGAGTGTCTAATAATTCTATCCATTTGTTCCAGTGGCCAGAGGGATAGGATAGATCAAGAAAATAAACGTGTTTTCCTTTCTAAGATCCTTTGCTGGAAACTAAAGGTTGTACTGGGCAAAAACTTGTGAAAGGTCAGTTGCCAGACCAGATCTTCACATCTTCACTTTACCCTCCTGAGAACTCGGTGCATTGTCCTGGCTTACATCAAAAGGCTTGCGTTTTCGGTGCATTCTTTTGTGCTCAGACAGAACTTTAGCACTCTTGCAGACTTTACCGCACGGGTATTGAACCCCATCAGGCCCGACCAATGTTACGTCGCAGGTTTTTTGCCCGGAGTGAAGTCTCCTTTTGTGATCCGACAGGGCTTGAATACTCCTGCAGTCCACCCCACATGACTGCTGCTGGCCAAGCTTCCCGACCACAGTTTCATCGCAGGTTTTTTGCCCGGAGTGATGTCTCCTTCTATGATCCGACAGGGCTTGAGCACTCTTGCAGACTGCACCGCATGAACGCTGCTGACCATCCGCTCCAAACACAGTTTTGTCACAGGTTTTTTGCCCTGAGTGGAGTTTTCTTTTGTGATCCAACAAAGTTCTCAGATTATTGCAGACGTTCCCGCATGATCGCTGATGGCCATCTTTTGTGATCACGGTTGCGTCACAGATCTGTTGCCCGCTGTGCTCTCTTCTTTTGTGATCCGCCAGATCGCGAGCAGTTCTGTAGGTCCTCCCGCATAGCCGTCGCTGACCATCCTCCCCGACTAAAGCCACTTCGCAGGTTTTGTGCCTGCAGTGGGCTTTCATTTTGTGATACGAAAGAGATTGGGCATTCCTGCAGACCTTTCCACATAGCCGCTGTTGGCCATCCGCTCCGACTAAAGTCACGCCACAGGTTTTTCGTCCGCTGTGGATGTTGCTTTTGTGAGAAGAGAGGACCCGAGCATTCTTGCAGACGGTCCCACATGGTCGCTGCCGACCATCCTTCCCAACCACGGTCACGTGACAGATTTGTTGCCCGGAGTAGTCTCTGCTTCTGTGATTCAACAGGACTTTAGCATTCTTGCGGACTGTCCCACATGGGCGCTGCTGGCCACCCTCCTCAACCACTGTTACTTCCCAGTTTGTTTGCCCATTGTGGTCTGAGGTCTGGACTGCGCCTGTCTGGAAAAGGTGGGGTTGGCCCCGACTAAATTGGGTTGATTCAGTATTTATTTGTTGTGTTTTTGGATGGATAAGCGTAAAGAAAAACTGGTCATTTTCGAGAAGACTCTGTAGGCCGGGTGACTCATCATTGACTACAAAATCATTAGTATTGAAAGACAAATTGCCGAGTATGGTCAAATTATTATTGAATGGCCCGCTATCTAAGGTTTTATGGACGATGCCTGCACTCATCGAGTCTGAGGCGACCTCGCTTATGGAGTTTTCATCAATGTCATGAGCCTGTGGCTCACATTGTTCATCAGAATTCGATGCTCTGCTATCGGATGATGGTCGGAAATTACAAACGCCACGACAGCTATGGACGAAACAATTTAAGCCTAAAGTGTGTGAGTGTTGTTGGGGATCTTTTCTGTTACCGTCGTCAGATTCAGAATACAAGAGGTGAGTGAAAGGGCCTGTAAAGTGGACAGTTGCTATTGGGGTATGCTGCGCTGATGATTCTGATGGCTGACTTTGTTGTTGGTCTTGTTCAGAGCCATACATCATAGTGGTGATCGCAAACGGGTGATTCTGGTTCGTCTCTTGTTCAATTGGGTTAAACAGTGGTGAATCGTGGTTCCAATAGCTTTGAAAAAGCCAGACGACAACGACAAGCAATTCTTCAGGTAGCGATGAATAAGAGGTGAAGCTCTGAGGGGCGTCTTTGTTGGTCAGGATCACTTCGTAGGCAATCAGCAGATAACTGGCGTAAAGCCATTGCCAGGAAATCGAATCAATAAGGGATCTTCTTATCCTGTAACTGAAAGTTCGGTGCCGGTTGTTATCAAGCGTCGAACCTGATCCTGAATAGTCGTTTTTGTTGGCAATATCTGACTGGCTGTCTGGCAGTGTGTTCTGGGCATGTTTTACAAAAAATCCCTGATTTGAAAAAACTGCCTTCTGTTCTACGTCGACAATAAAATATTCTGTCAATACTTTGGCTTGACAGAAGGCAGACGATAACAGTGTCAGCAGTAATGCCGAAAAGAGAGAGTGCTTAATAACTCTATCCACCCTGGTCCACATCATAAGACTTGCGTTTTGGATACATTCTTTTGTGGTCCGAAAAGGTTTTAGCATTGTTGCAGATCTTTCAGCATAGTCGCGGTCAATATTCAGCTCCTAATCAACAGTTTTGCGTTTTAGATGTACTCTTTTGTGATTCATGAGGGCTTTAGCACTGCTGCAGACCTTTCCACATAGCCGCTGCTGGTCATCCGCTCCGACCACTGTTTCATTACAGGTTTGCTGCCCGGTGTGGCATCTGCTTTTGTGGTCGTAAAGGGCTCGATTATTCTTGCAGACCTTGCAGCATAGCCACCGCTGACCATCCTCCCCGACTACCGTTTCGTGACAGGTTCTTTGCCCGCTGTGGTATCTGCTTTTGTGAGTTGTCAGTGCTTTGGCATTTTTGCTTATCTTCCCACATGGCCTCTGCTGACCATCCTCCCCTGTCACTGCCACGTGACAGGTTTTGTGTCCGGTGTGGTAACCGCTTTTGTGGTTGGACAGGGTTATGTGCTTTCCCCAGACCCTTCCGCATGGCCGCGGTTGGCCATCTTCTCCAACCACTGTTACGTCACAGTTTTTTTGCTCACTATGCCCATTTCCTCTGTGAAGCCGCAGGGCTTGAACATTTTTGCAGATCTTTCCGCATAGCCGTTGCTGACCATCCTCCCGTTGCACCATCACGTCACAGACTCTTTGCCCGCTGTGATATCTGTTTTTGTGAGTAGAGAGAGCTTGCAGATTTTTGCTGAGTGTCCCACATGGTCTCTGGTGGCCATCCTCCCAGACCACCATCACATCACAGATCTTTTGCCCGGTATGGGCAATTCTTTTGTGATCCGACAGGGCTTTGGCATGCTTGCAGACCTTTCCGCATGGCTGTTGCTGACCATCCTCCCGCTCCACCATCAGGTAACAGGTTTGTTGCCCGGTGTGGTATTTGCTTTTGTGAACTGACAGAGCTTTGGCACTATTGCAGATCCTCCCGCATGGGCACAGCTGGCTGTCCTCTCCGGATACTGTCGCGTCACAGGCTGATTGCCCGGCAGCGTCAGTTGTAAAGCTTGTCTCTGCTCTCAATGAATCTAAGGTGAGTTCATCTCCAGGATCACTGTTATTGGCTGGGGGGGCATCAATGCTATGCGGCTGTTGCTGCTGCGGTTGAGATTGAAATAGTTGACCAAAATCGTATTGACGTTCAATGGCAGGGATATCTTGCCATATGTCTAAAGGCGCGGTTTGCTGCTGACGTGTACCGATTACAGAACCAAAATGACTCATGCAGCTAAAGCAGTATCCATTGGCCAAATGGGCGCATGGGCTTTGTCCGGCGTTCGGCGGACGATCGGCGGGCTCTCCGCTATCGGATGATGGTCGAAAAATACAAACGTCATGACAGGGATGGACGAAACAATTTAAACCCAAAGTATGTGAGTGTTGTTGAGAACCTCCGTTACCACCGTCATAATCAGTAGTATTCAGGGGGCTGATGAAAGAGCCTGTAAGGCGGGTGGTTGCCCCTGAGGTTTCCTGACTGGATGATCCCGGTGGTTGGTTTTGTGGTTTGCTATGTCCTGAGGCCAACATCATTGTGATGGTGGCAAACAAGTGATTTCCCTGTTTCAGTAAAGATGTTGCCTCTTGTTGTTTGATCAGGTTAAACGACGGCAAATCGGAGTTCCAATAGTTTTTTAAAAGCCAGCCGAGGACAACAACCACTTCTGCAGGTAACCATGAATAAGGGGTGGAATTTGAAGGAAGGTTTTCGGTGGTCAGGATCGGTCCGTAACCCACCAACAGATGAGTGGCATAAAGCCATAGCCAGAAATTCGATTCAATAAGGGTTGTTTTTGCCCCGTAAACTGATTTGTCATCAGGCGATGAATCTGATTCTTCATAACCGTCCTTGTTGGTAATATCTGCTGGGCTGTCTGGCAGCGTTTGCCGGTCACGCTTTACAGAAAAGATCTGGTCTGGAGAACCTGCTTTCTGCTCAAACTCGACAACAAAGCGTCTCGTCAGCGGTTGAGCCTGACAGGTTGAAAACGACAATTGTAGTAAAAATAGCAGTACCACAAAGAATGAGTGTTTAATAATTCTATCGCTGCATTCTGGTTAACAGAGAGGAAGGATAGATCAAGAAAAGGAGTCTGTTTTTCTATCAAAAACCTTTTGTTAAAAACCAAAGTCAGCACTGCGAAAAACCTTATTAAAGGGAGGGTGTCAAATCAAGGGTTGGGGGCAAGATCAACAGGTTTGCGTTTTCGATGTCTTCTTTTGTGATCCAGAAGGGCTCTGGCATTTTTGCAGACCTTTGTGCATTGCCGCTGCTGGCCGTCTTCCCCGACCACTGTTTCGCCAAAGGCTTTTGCCCGGTGTGGTGTTTTTTTTTGTGATTTGCCATTAGTACAGCATTCTTAAAGACCATTCCACATTTTTGCTGACCATCCTTCCCTACCGCGAGCAGGTTACAGATTTTTTGCCCGGTGTGGTATCTGCTTTTGTGATCCGTCAGGGCCAGGGCACTTCTGCAGACATTGCCGCATGGCCGCTGCTGGCCATCCTTCCCGACCACTGTTGCGTCGCAGATTTTTTGTCCGGTGTGGCATCTTCTTTTGTGATCCGAGAGGGCTTTAATACTGTTGAAGAGCCTTCCACATGGCCGTTGCTGACCGTTCTTCATGTCCGCCGTCTCGCCACAGGTTTGTTGCCCGGTGCTGTCTGTTCTTTTGCGGTTCGGTAGGGCTTGTTGGCAATCAGGTGAAGTCCCCATTGGATATGTGGAATCGGTCAGCGAACAGGAAACCCTGTTTTTTTCAGGAAGTGTATTATTACTCAGACTGAGTAACCCGTGGATTATAATCGAGTCATTAGCGGCGACAAGCAAACTCCATTGCCTTGGCTTACTGAGTGGCTCGACAGGGTCAGTTATACAGACTGCTTTTGCACTCATTAACTGTGAAGATTTGTCTGTCGAACTTTCTTCAGCATTTAGCGGCCAATTATTGGACCTTCTGTCATCGGATGATGGTCGGTAACTGCAAATGCCATGACAGGGATGGAGGAAACAATTTAATCCCAAAGTATGAGAGTGTTCTTGAGGATTTCCGTTACCGCCATCATAGTCAGTAGTATTCAGTGGGTGGGTAAAAGAGCCAGGCAGTTGAGTGGTTGCTCCTGAAGTTATCTGACAGGATGATTCTATTTGCTGACCTTGTGGTGGGTTATGTCCAGAACCCGGCATCATAGTCATGGTGGCAGAGGGTTGATCCTGACTGGTCTCTTTTTGTTTGATCGGGTTAAAAAACGGTGATGCCGGGTTCCAATAGTTTTTTAAAAGCCAGCCGACAGCGACAAACACTTCTTCAGGTAGCCATGAATAAGGAGCTGAGTTTGGAGAGATGTTTTTGGTAGTCAGTATCAGTTCGTAACCCACTAACAGGTGTGTGGCATGAAGCCATCGCCATGAAATCGACTCAATAAGTGTCGTTTTTATCCAGCAGTCATTTTTGTTATAAGGTGTTGAATCCAGTACTGCATGGTCGTTTATGTCGGTCGTGTCTGACGGGCTGTCTGGCAATATATGTTGGCCACGCTTTATAGAAAAGCTCTGGTTGGGAGAACCTTTTTTCTGTTCAAACTCAACAACAAAATGTCTTGTCAACGTTTGAGCCTGACAGATGACAAACGACATCTGTAGCAGTATCAACATTACCATAAAGAGTGAGTGTTTAATGATTCTATCCTTGCGTTCACGTTTACAGAAAAGAAGGATAGATCAAGAAAAAAAATGTGTTTCCTACCAAAAAGCTCTTTGTAGGGGACAATTTCGTAACGAATCTTGATATAAAAGACACCATCCATTTAACGACCATTCTGGCAATATCATCAAGCTCCATGCCACTCCGGTCGAAGAAGCGCTTGAGACGTTAACGCGCGGAGTCGGTCTCGGTGCCCCATAGTTGGGGCAGTACGGGACAGGTTGACTGAACCCATCTGGATGAGACCAAAAATAACCAGCGTAATTAAGGTCAATACGGGATTGATGCCAGCCAAGAGGGGTTTTAAGGTGCTTTGTCTCGAAATTGTCCCCTACAGAGCAAGAAACTTTTGTTAAAAATCAAAGTCAGCGCCGGGAAACACCTCATGAAAGGGCTGGAGTCAGATCAAAGACCAGGGGCATCATTACGGTCCAGAGCAACAGGCTTGGGTTTTTGATGCACTTTTTTGTGATTCGACAGTGCTTGAACATTCTTGCAGACCTTCCCGCATGGCTGCTGCTGGCCATCTTCCCTGACCACTGTCACGTCACAAGCTTTCTGACTGCTGTGGAATTTGCTTTTGTGATCTGACAGACTTTTGGCATCCTTGCAAACCTTTACGCATGGTCGCAGCTTGCCATCCTCCCCAACCACTTTCCTGTCGCAGGCTTTTGGCCCGGTGTGGGTTTTTGATCTGTGATCTGCCAAGGCACGAGCATTCTGGCAGACTTTCCCGCATGCCCGTTGATGACCATCCTCTCCGACTACTGTCTTGTTGCAGGTTTTGCGCCCTGTGTGATACCTGCTTTTGTGAGACGCCAGAGCTTTTCTATTCTTACAGACCTTGCCGCATGGCCGCGGCTGGTCATCCTTACCGACCACGCTCATGACACAGGTTTGTTTTCCGCAGTGTTCTTTTCTTTTGTGATCACCGAGGGCTATAGTGCCCAGGCAGGCTTTCCCGCATGGCCGTTGCTGACCATCCTCCCCGAGCACGCTCACGGTACAGGTTGTTTGCCGGATGTGCGCTCTTCTCGTGTGATCCTTCAGGGCGCGAGCGTTTTTGCTGAACGTCCCGCATGGTCGCATCTGGCCATCCTTCCCGAGCATAATCACACCGCAGGTTTGTGGCCCGGTATGGTCTCTTTTTTTATGATCCCGCAAGGCGTAAACATTCCTGAGAACCTTCCCGCATGGTCGCAGCTGGCCATCCTCTCCGAACACTGTTTCGTCACAGGTTAGTGGTTTGCTATGGGCGTTTCTTTTGTGATCCCCCAGGGCTTGAGTATTTTTGCAGGTCTTCCGGCATGGCCACAACTGACCATCCTTCCCGGCAATGATCACATTGCAGGTTCTTGACCTGCCGCCGACATTTCGTTTGTGATGCGACAGTGTTCGTCGGCAAGGTGTCTTTGTTAATTCAGCAGTCTCGTGTGTTATCAGGGCTTGTGCTGTGTCTGCCCGGGAAAGATGAGATTGGGTCTGACCCAATTGGGATGATTCGGTGGTTGTTTGTCCTGTTTCTGAAGTCACCACTGGGGGAGTGGACTGGGGAAATGTAAAAGAAATCCCAATTTCTTCGAGAAGTTCAGGTAAATAGAACGACTCGGAAGTCTCCGTTGTACAGCCGTACGCCGTGCTCGATGAGTGCTGGGAATATGTGGTGTTTACAGGATCAACATAGCCTAAGCAACGAAGACAGCGTCCATTGGCCGAATGGGGGCATGAGCTTCGTCCGGGTGTTGTTTCTGTATGAACCGTCGAACTGTCTGCGGAATTAAGCGACCATTCAGTGAGCTGTCTACAGTCGGGTGAGAGTCGGAATCGACAAATACCATAACAGGGAAAGACGAAACAATTTAAGTCCAGGGTATGTAGAGGTTTTTGAGGGCCTCCGTTGCCGCCGCCTGAGTCAGAATAGAAGAGGCTAATGAAATAGCCTGCAGGTTCGGCGGCTCCCGGAGCTCGCTGCCCCGATGGTTCTAATGCCCGGGCTTGTGGTTGGTCTTGTCTATAGCCCGACATAGTAATGATTGTCGCAAACGAATGATCCCCCGGTGTCAGCACGGGTCTTGCCTCTTGTTGTTCCATCGGTTTAAACAGCGGTGAATCTGGGCTCCAATAGCTTCTTAAAAGCCAACCGACAGCAACAAACACTTCAACAGGAGTCCGTGAATAAAGGCTGGAGCTCAGAGCGGCGTTTTTGATCAGGATCGGTTCGCAACCGGCCAGTAGATGGGTTGTGTAGAACCATGGCCATGCAATCGACTTAATAATGGTTGTTTTTACTCCGCAGCCGCTCAGTCTGTGCGGTTGGTCGTCAGGCGGCGAATCTGATCCCGGATCGACGTTGGTGCCGTCAATGTCTGACTGATTGTCCGGCAACGTATACCGGTCACGCTTTATAGAAAAGCTCTGGTTTGGAGAATCTGTTTTCTGTTCAAACTCGACAACAAAATGTCTTGTCAACGATTGAGCCTTGTTGGTGACAGGCAACAGGATGAGCAGCAAAAGCAGTGTTGCAGAGAGTAAATGTTTAATCATTCTATCCTTGCGTTCTGGTTTACTGAGCAAGGATAGATCAAGAGAATAAGCGTGTTTTTCTGTTAAAGGCCTTATTATATAAAACCATTGAAGTGTTAATGCATTCGTTGGCGAACCCGGACAGCGTGATCACGAGTCATCTCGCGGATAGATGGATCTCTTTGGGCGCTCTTTTAGACGAGCAGTGCCTTTTTGTATTTCTATTCATGGGGTATTAGATCAATTGTTACTCACACTTTCTTTTTGGGGGCTGTGGTCACTGTCCTTATTCACACCACAAAGCTTGCGTTTTCGATGTATTTTTCTGTGATCCGTCAGGGCTCTGGAATTTTTGCAAACCTTTCCGCATGGCCACTGCTTGCCATCGACTCCGACCACTTTTACGTCACAGGTTTGTTGGCTGGTGTGGTTACTTCTTTTGTGATCCGACAGGGCTTGAGCATTCCTGTAGACTTTTCCGCATCGTCTCAACAGACCATCTTCCCCGAACACCGCCACTTTACAGACTTGTCGCTCGGTGTGGTCTTTTCTTTTGTGATCCGACAAGGCTCTGCTACTACTGCAGACCGTATCGCACGGGTGCATCACGCCATCCGCTCCGATTACTGTTTTGACGCAGATTTGTTGTCCGCTGTGCTCTCTTCTTTTGTGATCCGTCAGAGTGCCAGCATTCTTGCAGACCATTCCGCAAGGTCGCGGCTTACCATCCTTCCCGACCACGTTATCGACACAGGTTCGTTGTCCACTATGGATTCTACTTTTGTGAGATGACAAAGATAGAGCGTTCTTGAAGGTTATTCCACATAGCTGCCGCTGGCCATCCTTACCGACCATAGTAAACTGACAGATTAGTCGTCCGCTGTGGTCTTTCCTTCTGTGATCCGCCAGGGCTCCACTATTCTTGCAAGTCTTTCCGCATAGCCGGGTCTGACCTTTTTCCCCGACTACGATCAAGGTACAGGTTTTTTGCTTGCTGTTGCAGTTGCTTTTACAATCCAACAGGGTTTGTTGGCGATCTGTCGATCCGAACATAACATTCTTAGTGGCACCAGAGGCCTGTACCGGGGCTGTCTGGGAAAGATGAGGTTGGCTCTGACCGAATTGGGATGGCTCAGTGGTTGTTTGTGTTTCTGAAGTCCAAAATGGGTGTATAAGCGTGTCAGAATTAGAAGAGATCCCGTCCCCTTCCTGAAGATCAGGTAAATAGAGTGGCCCGGAAGTATCCATTGTAAAGGCGCCCACCGTGCTCAATGGGTCTTGGGAATATCTGGGGTATAAAGGATAAGCATGGCTTGAGTAAAGAAAACAGTCTCCATCGAACGGATGTGGGCGTGAGCCTTGTCCGGGTGTGACTCCTGTCGAACTTTCTGCGGAATTCAGCGACCATTTAGCGAGCTTTCTGCTACCGGATGACGGTCGGAATTGGCAGACGCCACGACAGGGGTGGACGAAACAATTTAAATCCAAAGTATGTGAGTGTTCCTGAGGGCCTCCGATGCCGCCGCCAGAGCCAGAATAAAGGAGGGCAGTGAAAGAGCCCGTAGGGTGAATGTTGGTTGCAGGGGCTTGCAGGCCGGATAATTCTGATGTTTGGTCTTTTTGTTGGTCATGCCCAGAGCCATGCACCATAGTGATGATGGCAAACGGTTTATCCTGACTCGTTTCTTGTTGTTCAATCGTGTTAAGAAATGATGAAATGGGCTTCCAATGGTTTTTTAAAAGCCACCCAACAGCGACAACCGCCTCTAAAGGAAACCATGAATAAGGGATGAGGCACAGGGGAGACTCTTTGGTGGTCAGGCTCAGTTCGTAACCAACCAGTAGATGAGTGGCATAAATTAATTGCCGCAAAATTGACTCAGTCAAGGTCGTTCTTACCCCATAACCGCCGGGTCTCTGTGATTTGACATCAGGGGGAGAGTCCGTTCCTGCATTGCCGCTTGTGTTGGTAATATCTGGTGGTGTGCCCGGAAAAGTAAGCCGACCACGTTTTATAGAAATGCTCTGGGATGAAGAATTTGCTTTCTGTTCAAACTCGACAATAAAATGTTCTGTCATTGGTTGGGCCTGACAGACGACAGCCAGGGTCAATAGCAGTGACAGTGCCGTTAAGAGTATATGTCTAATGATTCTGTCCTTGCATTCTGGTTTACAGAGAGGAAGGATAGACCATCTCATTAAAGAGCAGTTGTCAGATCAAGGGCTGAGGTCACGGTTATTGTTTTGATCAACAGGCTTGCGTTTTCGATGTATTCTTTTGTGATTCATCAGAGATAGAATGTTATTGCAGACCGCCCCGCACGGCCGTGACTGGCCATCTTGCCCGGTTACAATCTCGTCACAGGTTTGTTGATAGGTGTGGGCTTTTCTTTTGTGGTGATACAAGGCCTGGGCATGCTTGAATACTATCCCGCATAGCCGGTGCTGGCCATCTTTCCAAAGCACCTCCAGATTACAGGTTTGTTGTCCGGTGTGGTATCTGCTTTTGTGGGATGACAGCGCCTGGGCATGCTTTAAGACCTTCCCGCATGACCGCTGCTGACCGTCTTCATCGACCATGATCACGTTACAGGTTCGTTGGCCGCTGTGGGCGTTTCTTTTGTGACTCGCCAGAGTTTTAGCACTTCTGAGGACCATTCCGCATGGTCGCTGCTGGCCATCTTCACCGATCACGGGCGCGTAACAGGTTTGTTGCTCACTGTGGTTGGCTCGTTTGTGATCCGACAGAGCGCAGGTATTCAAACAGACCTTGCCGCATGGTCGTGGCTGGCCGTCTTCGCCGATCAATATCACCTGACAGATTTTTTTTCTGCTGTGGGCTCTGCTTTTGTGAGACGAGAGGGTTTTAGAATTCTTGCAGACCCTGCCGCATGGTCGCGGCTGCCCATCCTCCCCCATCTCTGTCACCATACAGGTTTGTGGCCCACTGTGATCTCTGCTTTTGTGATCCCACATAGTTTGAGCATTCTTGAAGACCCTCCCGCATGGGCGCTGCTGGCCGTCCTCCCAGACCACTGCCACGCAGGTCTTTTGCCCGCTGTGGAATCTGCTTTTATGGCATGACAGGGCTGGAGCATTCTTGAAGACTCTTCCGCATATTCGCTGCCGACCATCGTTGGTGACCACGGCCACGTCACAGGTTCGTTTCCTGGTGTCGCGGGCTGTTCTTCTTACACGAGCCGATAAGGTTACAGAACTCTTGCAGATCATGTCGGATGGCCGCAGCTGGCCATCTTCTGCGATCACTATCTGGTCACAGATGGTTTGCTCGACAGCTTCTGTGTTACGGTCCACCCTAAAGCCCACTGAGTCTGAGGCGACCCCGTCTGAGGCGACCCCGTCTGAGGAGACCCCGTCTGAGGAGACCC
>NZ_JAHHPS010000621.1:0-12806 GCF_024606275.1 Endozoicomonas sp. SESOKO4
GGATAGCCAGTAAACGTCGTACCTTTATCCGGCTGCAGACCACCTCCTTCAGAGACAGGCGAACTGATTTTCGAACCTTTTTCACCCTTTTGTAACAATAACAGCGGAGCAACGTTAGATTTTGGTAAACGAATGGGATCAGGTAAAAAAGAAGAAAGAATCGCATCGACACCATCGCCGGAAACGAATGATGAAATGTGAGGAACTAAAGCCTGACTACTACCCGACAAAAGCAGGATAGGCACAATAAAAACAAAAGTCATAAAACACCTGAGCTTCAAATAGAGATAACGAAGTCATTCTAGACAAGAAGCTCAGATTTTCCTGACTCCAGGATCTTAATACCGCACGAGACGTTGACTCGCGTTAGAAATGGGCAGAATTTCAGCACTGACTGCGGCACCACAAGTCGAATCTGAGATTTCCAACCTCAGAGTTAGCCAAAATACGACTTTGGATACCTGATTCCCCGTGCTTTTTGACTGAATTCAAAGAAACTTGTAAAGAGAGTCATTAATGCTCACCGGGGCACTGCTGAGCTTATATGAAACTCAGTTCAGGTAATGCTCCTCAAGGTATTGAGCAACAGCATCATGATTGCATTGACCGATCACCTGATGATCGGGAAGTTTTGCTTTCAAACGCTCTGTAGCATTTCCCATAACCAATCCTTTGCCAACAACCTGCAACATCTCAACATCGTTCATGCCGTCACCAAAGGCTACTGCGTCTTTGGGCTTTAGTCCTTTGAGTTTCATGACTTCTACCAGAGCCGCACCTTTACTCACGGCTGGCGCCATGACCTCAAGACAGGTATCCAGGGAGAAAGCCATATTCACGGAGTCGCCGAAAGCTTTATGAATATCCTGCTCCAGACCAAGTAACTCATTATGCTCTTTGGCTACAAAGAACACTTTGATAATCTTGTCGACAGGAATCGTATCCAAATCCTGCAGGGTGTAACTGAAACCTGTGTCCTTGTGAAACTTCAACAGGTTTTCATGGTGCTGCTCGACATACCATTTATCTTCACTGTACACACTTTGAAACACGGTTTCGCTGTATCGGCGGCCAATCGCAATTAAAGGCTGGATAAACGCAGGATTGAGATCATGGCTGACGATCATCTCCCCCTGAGGATTGTGTGCACGTGCACCATTAGAAGTAATAGTGAACATGTCGATGTCCAGCTGTGCCCTCATCTCTTCAACATCCAGGTGATGCCTGCCAGTAGCAAAGACAAAACGGATACCCTGACTACTTAAACGACGAATAACTTCTTTTGTGCGGGGCGCTAGCTCATGCTGGTCATTGAGAAGAGTACCATCAAGATCAGAGACAACAACGGGATACATGCATACCTCATCGGAGAGTGCGTTTTATCTGTATCCTGACACTAGCAGCCATGATAACACTGCTTTCTTGGCCTGCTGAATGACACAGTGATAACCAGATAAAACAGGTGTATTGGTCTCTAAATTATGCACATTGGTCTCACTTTCTGACAATAGCCGAATATACCAAAGATCATGAGTTAAGTATTCTCAGACTGCTATAACCAGCAGGGTTAGCCCTTAAGGAACATCAAAAGAAAGAAGCCGCTGGATAGCGGCTGCGGTAAGAGAGGATTATTCGAATGTTATCTCACCATCTGTGAGTGTTGCCATGATGACATCACCGGGAGAGTATTGACCGGACAGTATGGATTCTGCCAACGGATTCTCAATACTGCGCTGTATGGCCCGCTTCAATGGCCGGGCACCGTAGACAGGATCGAAACCCACTTCAGCCAGTTTCTTCATTACTTGATCAGAGACTTCCAGAGACAGACTGTTTTCAGCAAGACGTTTGTTCAGTCGGCTCAACTGAATAGCCGCAATACCTTCTATCTGCTTTTCAGTTAACGGATGGAAGACCACCAGCTCATCAACACGGTTGATAAATTCAGGTCTGAAGTGAGCTCCCACTACATCCATAAGCGTTGATTTTAGTGCTTCAAAATCTTCACCCTGCATGGTCTGAATGACATCAGAGCCGAGGTTGGAAGTCATAACAATAACAGTATTTTTAAAGTCTACCGTTCTTCCCTGACCGTCGGTTAAACGACCATCTTCCAATACTTGCAAGAGAATATTGAAAACATCAGGGTGAGCCTTTTCTACTTCATCCATCAACACCAACGAATAGGGTTTACGACGCACAGCCTCTGTCAGATACCCTCCCTCTTCATAACCCACATAGCCAGGAGGTGCTCCCAGCAGACGGGCAACAGAGTGTTTTTCCATAAATTCGGACATGTCGATGCGAACAATAGCGTCTTCTGTATCAAACAGAAATTCCGCCAACGCCTTGCACAACTCTGTCTTACCGACACCGGTTGGCCCAAGAAACATGAAGGAGCCATTAGGTCTATTGGGATCGGCCAGACCCGCTCTGGAACGGCGAACAGCGTTAGAAACAGCGACTACTGCTTCGTCTTGACCAATGACACGACCATGAAGTGCGTCTTCCATCTTCAAGAGTTTTTCACGCTCACCTTCGAGCATTTTGGCAACAGGAATCCCGGTCCAGCGGGATACGACTTCAGCAATCTCTTCATCCGTGACCCGATTGCGGAGCAGCTTGGTTTCTCCACCTGACTCAGCAGCGTCTGCTTCTGCCAGCTTCTTTTCCAGCTCAGGCAGCTGGCCATACTGAATTTCTGACATTTTGGCGAGGTCACCGGAACGCTGCGCCACCTCCAGAGCGATCAGCAGTTGCTCACGCTCTTCCCGTAACTTCTGAGATCCCTGCAGAACGACTTTTTCGGCCTTCCAGATGTCTTCAAGGTCTGAGTAATCTCTTTCAAGACGGCTCACTTCTTTGTCGAGCAGAGCAAGCCTCTCTCTGGATGCCTTATCGTCTTCTTTTTTGAGCGCTTCCTGTTCGATTTTCAACTGAATCAAGCGACGTTCCAAACGATCCATTTCTTCTGGCTTGGAATCCATCTCCATGCGGATACGACTGGCTGACTCATCAATCAGATCAATGGCCTTATCAGGCAGTTGTCTGTCAGTAATATAGCGCTGGGACAGTTTTACCGCAGCGACAATGGCCGGGTCGGTAATGTCAACACCATGATGAGCTTCATAACGCTCTTTCAGACCACGTAGAATAGCAATAGTGTCTTCTTCTGTAGGCTCATCCACCAGTACTTTCTGGAAACGACGCTCCAGCGCTGCATCTTTTTCAATATATTGCCGGTATTCATCCAGTGTCGTCGCACCAACACAATGTAGCTCTCCCCGGGCCAGAGCAGGCTTGAGCATATTACCAGCGTCCATAGCACCTTCTGCTTTACCGGCTCCTACCATGGTATGGAGTTCATCAATGAACAGGATGATCTGTCCCTCCTGTTTGGACAGCTCATTAAGTACCGACTTTAAACGCTCCTCAAATTCGCCCCTGAATTTGGCCCCGGCAATCAACGAGCCCATATCAAGCGACAAAAGCCTTTTACCCTTGATACCGTCAGGCACTTCGCCATTAATAATTCTTTGAGCCAGTCCTTCAACAATGGCGGTTTTGCCGATACCGGGCTCACCAATAATCACCGGATTATTTTTGGTACGCCGTTGCAACACCTGAACAATGCGTCTTATTTCGTCGTCCCGTCCAATGACAGGGTCCAGTTTGCCTGCTTCAGCCCGCTCAGTAAGATCAATGGTGTAAGTCGCCAGAGCATTGCGATTATCTTCCGCATTGGGATCATTGACCGCTTCGCCTCCCCTGAGATTGTTGATGGCATTTTCCAGAGCCTGCTGGCTTACCCCTTGCCCTTTCAGCACACTGGAAACGGACGAGTGCCCCTCCATCATCACCAGAAGAACGGTTTCACTGGAAATAAACTGATCCCCGCTTTTCTGGGCCTGCTTATCGGCCAGGTTAAGCAAACGGATGGTTTCCTGGGACGGTTGAATATCGCCGGTTGGATTATTGATGACTGGTACCTGATCCATTAGCTTCTCGAGCTCATCAACCAGCTGCTGCAAATTAAAACCCACCTGACTCAAAAGAGGCTTGATGGAACCACCCGGCTGATTCAGCAGCGCCAATAACAGGTGGACAGGTTCTATCTGATTGTGATCTTTACTCAGAGCCAGTGACTGAGCATCTGACAATGCGGATTGCAGCTTACTGGTGAGTCTGTCTGCTCGCATAGCTAGTTCTCCCGCGCTTTATTAATTGCCGACAGGGCGGCTTCTGTCATGTATATTGCGGCAGAATCGATCTTTTCAAGACTTGGCTTTCCCAGCCCTCCCGAAGTGGCTAATATCTTGGTGCCTGCTAGATTGAAGGGTTTTGATTTGATCCGAGATAACCTTCAATACTATGAAAAAATTATGGAACCCGCCCGCTCAACAGCATCGACCAACCCCATCTGATCCGTTATCTGCAACACTTTTTTTGATATTTGCCTTTATCATCACCCTTTCTCTTGAGGCAATGGCAGCGTCTGCCAACCCGGAAGACAGTCTCGTTGTCATTTTCAACGATCTGTCTTCGACAGGCTTTTGTCTTGGCGTTGTGACAGGAGAGAAAGAAATCACGACTACAGCCCTCTGCGCAAAAAACGGTGGGTTTGGCAACTACTCTATCTTCATCAGCCCGGAAGACCTCAGTTACTGGGAATATTTCACTCAACCTTACTGGCAATCAGAAAGAAACAAACAGGAACCCATTAGAGAGAACCAGATAGTAACCATCACTTTGGAACAGCGCCCGGAAAATACAAACATTGCCAAAGTTTCCAGGCGAGCAACCCCAATCAAGGCAACGCCTCTCTGGAAGTGTCTTGCTATGAACGGAGATTGGAACGATGCTCAGTGGAAATGGCAAATGTACCGGGTAAGACCTCTGAATCTTAGCACAGCAGCCTATACAGCCCCTCCCAAACAACTGCCCGAAAGTCTGAAGGTCTGGTACTTCGATAACACTGTTGCAATATTTGACCGGGATGGTGCCCTGATAGGCTTCTCCTATTGTCCGGAAGCTGCCTTCACCGCCCCTTCAGATGAATTCAGGATATACTCCGTTGACTATCAATCGGGAGAATATATAAACCATCAAGAATTCTAAAGCTGAATACAAACCACCAAAATGTCCCGACCGGATACCATCAGCCTTTACCTGGTTCAACACTTTTGCTTGTGTCACCTGCCAGGATAATTGTGACTTTCTCAGTCTTGGGTCGTGCACAGCAAAGCAGGAACTCACCTTCAGGGGGTGCAATGGAGATCTCACGATCGTAGAAAGTATCCCCTGCTACCAGCCGGGAGGCGCATGAATGACATACACCCATACGGCAAGCGTTAGGGGGTGTCAGGCCGTATTCTTCAGCCAGTTCCAGCAGTGAAAGATTGGGACCTGCATCCCATTTCGCAACAACCCCATCGGGTAAGAAAGTGACCTCAGCGGTTTCCACTACGGGCGGAGGCGGTGCTCCCGGTTCCGTTCCAAAGCTTTCGGTGTAGATCTGATGGGCGTTGGCTTTAAGTGCCAGCAGCGCTTCACGAACATGAGTTTGAAAAGTCTGTGGTCCACAGAGAAAGAACAGCAACTCATAGGGTGGCATATCTATCCGTTTATCACCGTCCATAATGTAAAGCCCGTCCAGCTTCTCAGCAATTATATCCTTCGTAAGATGGCCCTGATAATCGAAACGACCGGACGAAATGTCATTTTTGGTCGGTCGGGAAAAAATATGAATAACTTCGACATTGGGGAGTGCTCCTAGCTGATCCAATTCATCCCGGTGCGCCTGATGAATGCCATCCTGAACCGCGTGAAAGAAATATACAGGTGGGTAGTTTTTTACCGACGTGTGTGCTTTTAGCATGGCTAAAAGAGGGGTCAACCCAATCCCGCCAGCAAACAAAACCACGGGTTTTGGATTGCCGCGTGCAAGGGTAAACTGACCCATGGGGGAAGATACGCGAAGGTTGTCTCCCACCGCCAGTGTCCCATGCATATATGCACTACCGGGCCCGCCGGGAGAGCGCTTAATGGTCATACGGTAGTGGTCAGGGTCATCCTGAAAGTCGCTAAGACTCCAGACTCGGGTGATTTCTTCTTCAGCCAGCGGTACTTTCACCGTCAGGAACTGGCCAGCCAGTGCTCCTGCCAAGGGTGCCTCTCCATCTGGTGCTTCAAGCCAGACTGATTTTGTGTCTGGCGTCTCCTGACGGATGTCTTTAACCCTCAGTGCGCGAGAGCCTGACCAGCGACCTTTTGATAACTGCGCCCGATCTCGCTCCGCTGCGATTTTTGATGTTAAGAAGAAAGAAGACATCGGACTCAGGCCTTCAAGCTCTGACATCGCCTGCATCTGATCCAAGCTGGCTGTGCCCGCAAAAAGTGCTTTAGAGATGTTCAGCGCCAGAGTACGTGGCTCTGATTTGGCTTCGACCTGTACTTGATCCCCGGCGACGATGGTACCTGTTTTAACTACATTCAGGTAAATGCCACTATGACCTGAGATTGCAAACTCCGGAATAAAGCTATCCGGCTGCCCCAACCGCCAGCACACTTTGAAGCATGGAATACGAGGCCCGGAAACGGATAGCACTACTTCATCGCCTATGCGCAAAACATCTCCCACTGCCAGAGCGACCTCATCCAGCCCGTCTATAACGAGATTTTCTGCAAACCGACCCATTGGCCAATCTTCATCGTTGCCGCCAAGACGTTCTTTCCAGTACGCATAAGTAGTCGTTGAAACAACATAGATATGGTCGTTATGGACAGCTACCTCATTACCCTCAATACCACTTGCATGAACCCTTACCGGGCCATGCACCTCAAATTTCAGGTAAGCCGTTGTAACACCGTGACCGCGTATGTTATGGCGCTTTGTTTTTCCAATGCAGATCGCTGTGAGTTTCATTTTTTTATACCAGTCCTGCTTAGTCATCCCTTTAAGCCGAAGCCTGAACAGTTAACATGAATCATTCACAACTGAAGTTCGACAAAAGATCAATCGCTTTGATTTACAACCCATTTATTTTCCTGAAACTTTGATTTTTGCTCTTTCTTAAGTTTTGTCAACAAACCTTCTTCATACTGACACATTGCTTCTCTATTCTGCCCTGACAATTTTAAAAAACACCTGTCATGGATTGAATATGGCTATAACAAGAAGACGTTTCTTTCAGGGAGCTGCCCTGGGGATTGCTACACTGCCGCTGCTCAAAACCTTTGCGAGCAGCCACCAACCCTTTCAGCACGGTGTAGCCAGTGGCGACCCCCTGACCGATCGGGTAATCCTCTGGACCCGGATCACTCCCGATGCCGACCCTGGTTTTCAACAGGCCATTATTCCCTATTCCTGGGAAATGGCCCTTGACCCGCAGATGAACCAGATAGTCCGGTCCGGCGAGGGCGTTACCGGCCCTCATGTTGACTACACCGTTAAAGTTGATGCCGAGAGCCTGGTATCAGGCACTGTCTATTACTACCGATTCTTTTCTAATGGAAAACCTTCACCGGTGGCCAGAACAAGGACTTTACCGGAAGGACACCTGAACAGATTGAGACTGGCGTTCTGCTCCTGCTCTAATTATCCGGCGGGCTACTTTAACGTCTACCGGGAGATTGCCCGAAGATCCGAGTTGGATGCCGTACTCCATCTTGGAGACTACATCTATGAGTACGGTCCCGGTGGCTTTGGAACAAACAATAACCTTGGTCGTAGCCCGCTGCCTGCAAAAGAAATAACAGTACTTCAGGACTACCGACAGCGTTACGCCCAATACCGAACCGATCCGGATTTGCAAGAAGTTCACCGTCAGCACCCTTTCATCTGCGTCTGGGACGACCATGAATCGGCTAATGATTCATGGAAAGGCGGAGCCCAAAACCATAACTTTGGTGAGGGCATCTGGGAATCACGCCGCAACGATGCCATTCAGGCTTATTTTGAATGGATGCCCATCAGGGAGAGTGGCATTGTTGACCAGTTTGGACAAAAAAACCATTTATCGGAGATTCCGATTTGGTGACCTGATTGATCTCTTTATGCTGGACACCCGACTGACGGGGAGAGACCGGCAGGCTCTGCCATTGTCTGCCAAAGCCGCTAAAGATCCGTCAAGAAGCCTGTTGGGTACGGATCAGGAGCAATGGCTGCATAATGGCTTAAGCCAATCCATGAACGAAGGGATTCGCTGGCGGGCACTTGGACAGCAGGTCTTGATGTCACAACTCACCATCAATTCGAATCTTCCTATCCTCATGGATCAATGGGATGGTTATCAGGCATCCCGACAGCGACTGTTTGATCACATTCAAAATCAGGGTATCAATAATTTGATGGTTCTGACCGGCGACACTCACAGCTCATGGGCTTTTGATCTGGCGCCTGAACCGCGCTTTCCTCACTACGGACGGATTTCAGGTTTTGGCGCACTGGGTGGAGAGTTTGGGACCCCCGCAGTCACATCCGGGTTTTCTGAAAAGACAGGTCTTGCCAAAGTGGCCTCACTGGCCCTGGACGGTGCTCTGCCGAACTTGAAGTGGACAAACCAGAGTGAAAAAGGCTATGTGTTGCTGGATATCAGTCACAGTCGGACGAAAGCTCACTGGTACCACGTAGACACGGTAGCCAGCAGAAACTACAACCACTATCTGAAGAGAGTGTATAAACAGAATGATGGTGCCAATCACATTCACAGAGCCTGGTCGGAAAGTAGCCCGGGCGAGTCACCCGCTCCAGCGCCTGATCTTGCCAATTTATTTGAAGGACTGAGGCAGCGCTATTATAGCTAGTAGTGAGCCACAGGAAGTGCCCTCATTGAGAGCACTTCCGATCTATTCAATCCAGACCAATGTGGCTAAACGTCCGGACTGGACGCCATCCCTCCGGTAAGAGAACCAGCGGTCATCCTCCTTGTAGGTACAGAAATTGCCGCCACTGATTTGTGTCACGCCCAGCTTATCCAACCGAAACCTTGCCAGTTGATAGAGATCGCCATACCAACGGTCACCTTGGCCTGGAATAAAAGCCGTCTCCATTTGCAGATCAGAATTCAGAAAAGCGTCACGAACTTCAGGCCCCACTTCAAAATGAGACTGGCTGATGGCTGGACCCAACCAGACCATTAACTGGTCGGGTTCATCGCCCATAGCTTCAGCCGTGGCTTCCAGGACGCCTGCCTGAAGCCCTTTCCAACCGGCATGAGAAACAGCAACATGGGTGCCGGATCTATTGCAAAAAATAACCGGGAGACAATCCGCCGTTAAGACAGCACAGGGTAACCCCTGCTTATCTGTCCAAACCGCATCACCTTCTCTCTCAATGTTATCCGGCCTGGCCATGACCACTTTAGTACCGTGAACCTGTTTAAGCCACTGAGGCCTATACCGCCATTGACGGTTCTCACCCAGCAACGCCCTGTTTTTTTCTACCACATCAGGATCATCACCGGATCGCAGCCCCAGATTGAAACTACTGAAAGCGCCCCGACTGTAACCCCCGGTTCTCAGTGTTACAGCAGCCCTCACACTTTCGGGCGCAGGCCAGTCCGGAAGCAGGTAACGATCTTCAGACATATTCGGTTCTCTCTATTACGATGCCTTGGGAACCTGAGTTCCCCGAAAAAAAACAGGGTATCCTGCTCAGGACTCTTTAGCGTCTTCTTTTAGTACATCCAGTAGCGCAGAAAAGTCATCCGGCAAAGGTGCCTCCCACTCCATATAATCATCTGTCACCGGATGCATAAGGCCCAGTCTCCCGGCATGAAGAGCCTGATGCCTGAAGCCTCTGAGAATCTCTTCCAGAACGGGAGAGCATCCCTTTGGAATTCTCAGGCGGCCAGCATACAAATCATCCCCCACCAACGGGAAACGAATATGGCTCATATGTACTCTGATCTGGTGAGTTCTCCCCGTTTCCAGTTTACAGCGGACATGGGTATAAGCATTAAATTTCTCCAGAACCCGGTAATGAGTCACAGAGGGTTTGCCGCTGGGTACCACCGCCATCCGGAGACGATGCGTCGGGTGACGGGCAATCGGTTCATTAACCGTTCCGCCAGCCGTCATGACGCCCTGAACCACCGCCTCGTATTCACGACTGACACTTCGGTCCTGAAGCTGAGCCACCAGATCGGTGTGAGCTGCCAGGTTTTTGGCCACCACCATCAGCCCCGAGGTATCCTTATCCAGTCGGTGCACGATGCCCGCCCTGGGCACCGAGGCCATCTCGGGGTAATGATATAACAGGCCATTCAACAAAGTACCTGAGTAATTCCCTGCCGCCGGATGAACCACCGTTCCCACCGGTTTATTGATGACCAGAATGGCATCGTCTTCATAAATAATATTCAGTGGGATGTTTTCAGGTTCCCAGCGTTCTTCATTATCGACTTCAACACTGAGTGTTAGCTGCTCGCCACCGATCAGCTTGTCTTTAGGCTTTTTCTTCTGGCCATCCACCCGCAAATCACCGTTTTTGATCCACTCCTGAAGACGTGCTCTGGAAAAGTCCGGAAAGCAGCTGACCGCAATCTGGTCCAGTCTTTTGCTTCCCAGTTCATCAGGCACAACGACCTGCTGATTGATCTGCTCACTCATCAAATACTTCTCAGGTTAGAGGGGCCTGGGCGAGCGCTATTCCCGGTCAGACCCCTGTGTCAATCAACAAAAAAATCTCAGCCACCGAAGGACAAATGCTGCAATAAAACAGGTCAATAAAAATGTTCAGCCTCCTGAAAGCAGTAGATTGATATTAATAGACCCGGTTTCTTTTCGTTTTACGGCGGACTGTGTTTAAATTGGTTGGATAAAGGCGGGAAGTTTATCACATCACTGGGTCTGGCTGGACTATGCTCAAAACTTTATCATCAACCTGCTTCCCTGCTGTTAAGTTCGTGGGGAGCACCAGCTCTCCTCACAATCATGCCGGAGTAAGGAAACTGTAAACACCATGACAATACTCAAAACCACATACTCGCGCCTGACAGGTCTGTTCCTTGCTGCGGTGGTTCTGGCAGGATGCTCCTCGACCCCTGAGAAAAAAACGATCCCGGAATCCCTGACTGAGGCCGAGCTCTACCAGACGGCCAACCAGTCGCTGAATAACCAGAGTTATACGAAGGCTATAGACTATCTGCGTGCACTGGAGTCACGCTATCCCTTCGGTTCTTTTGCGGAGCAGGCTCAGCTGGATTTGGTCTATGCCTATTTCATGAATGTAGAGCCTGAAGCCGCCAGAGCTGCAGCGGACCGTTTTCTTCGCCTGCACCCACAGCACCCCAATGCAGACTATGCCTATTACATCAAAGGCCTGGCCTCTAATACGGCTGCTATGGGCCTCATCGAACGTTACCTGCCACTGGACAACACAAAGCGCGACCCTGGTCAGGCTCGTCAATCCTTCAACGAGTTTCGTGAATTACTGACACGCTATCCGGACAGCAAATACGCACCGGATGCCCGTCAGCGGATGGTAGCCCTGAGAAATCGTCTGGCTGATTATGAAATTCATGCAGCCAATTACTACATGAAACGTAAAGCCTACGTAGCGGCAGTGAATCGTGGCAAGTACGTTGTTGAAAATATGCAGAGAACCCCGGCAGTAGAGCCTGCACTGGGTATCATAGTGGAAGGTTATCAACGACTGGGGCTGACAGAGCCTGCGAATGAAGCCCTTGATGTTTTGAAACTGAACTTCCCGAATTCGAAACTGCTCAATGACCAGGGGGAATTCATCGGCTATCAGTCCTTCGGTGATGTCGACCCCTCACTGCTCTATACCGTGTCATTCGGCCTGCTGGGTGATTCAGGTGTTGAGAAGCAGAAAACGCAGACTCCTGTCGCTCCCAAGCCTCCCGAAGACGAACAGTAATATCCCGGCTTCCAGCTGGAAGCCGCACGACCTTGCGGTTTACTAATTCAATGCCAACGACTGTGAAATGCCCAAAATGCGGCAAAGAAGTGGAATGGAAGAAAGAAAACACGTTTCGACCCTTCTGCTCCCGACGATGCAAGTTGATTGATCTGGGAGCCTGGGCAAATGAAGAGCGCTCGATTCCCGGAGACCCTGCTTTTGATGATCTGTTGTCCGGCGAGATCGATGACCATCTAAAGCACTGAGAAACCTTTGCCTACACCCAGCTCCTCGGGCCAGGAGCCCTGATTCAAGAGGGCTTTTGCCTGAGAGCGCTTAAACTCCAGAACTTCATACATGGCCTCACGAAGCTCTGGTTGATGCATATGCTCAGCCAGCTCGCTCAAATGCTGATCTGACAGCTCGGCAATTCTCTGCAATGCTGACTCTATCGATCTTTTGACCTGATCATCTGGCATCTGCTCAACCATAGTCAACAGAGTATTCTTTCCTCGATACTGAACTCTGTGCAATCTTGATGGCTGCAAAAGCTTCTGGGTAAATTCATCCATAGTGCAGTTCTTCGGGAGGGAAAATTGATTATAAAAAGACATACCAAAATCAATGCTGACTAACTTGCCAGTGATGAGCTCATCCCCCTTTTCAACGTTCATCAGCTCATCACCTTCGGCGTGCTTGAATAAGTAATTATCAAGTTTCAGATAATCCTGATCGCCCAGAAGAAAACGCCTCATGACAAGATTGGTGACCGGATTATGGTCATCAGCAAACTGGCAAATGGAAGGGAATAATGTTTGATGAAAGTAAGTATCGCCAGGATAGAAACCTTTAAGGTCTTTGGATGCCACACAATGATCCTGACGCTTTTCATCCAGACTGTAGCGATGCATGTATTCCTGCCCATAATGCATAACTTTCT
>NZ_JAHHPS010000622.1:0-2207 GCF_024606275.1 Endozoicomonas sp. SESOKO4
ATTCATAACTTAACCCTGTCTCATTTTTAAAGACCAAAACAGAAGTATGCTTGCTGTGACAATCCGTTTTAAGACCGTTATCTTATCCTAGACTGGATTTTTCATAAATAAAGACAACGTCTTGCCCAACAGGAAATGAGCCCCACACTTTTGGAAGTCTTGCCATGATGTCGGTGACAGCGCTGTGACATACTCCCTCCACCAAATCGGCAAGCCGATTCCAGTGGGGGCTTCTCCGAATCATTTTAATGTCAGAACAGTCATTTTTCTGCCAGATGATACCCATATAGTAATCAGGATCTGAAGGATGAGTTGAACCAATGTTTTGGTAATTTTTTACGACAATCTACGGTTGATTTTTTTCAAATATTACTTCTTCTGACAGTAGATTATGGGCTGCTTTCTTTGCTCTCAATATACTGACACATCGTGGTACCAGCTGGAATGCCGGAATCCCAAATCCCATTACAACAGCTAACACCTGACTGGTATGCCTTATCCAGGCTTGCCTGATACGGCTTGAAAGATAAAACCAGCTATTAACAACAGCCTGATACCCAACAAAACTGGTTATGCCAAAGACTATGCCCTCTTTCTGCCTTTGGGTTAATCCTGCTTCACCAGTATTATTCATCATCAGAGCACCTGCGTCAGGAGGAAGTGTGGATGAAATGTCGGGAGCCTGAGTTGTACAATCAGACGTTGCAGTGCAATTACATGCAACATCAAAACCTGCTATTGACCACGTGCTCACAGAAGCAAACTCTGCCCGATAAGTTTTCTCCATGGCCTCACAGCCATATTGATCACTGCTATCACCTAAAACCCAGCCCCATGCCTGTTCTCTGTCTTTTAATCCAAATGCACCCTGAACCATATTAATATCAGTACAAAAACTACCCCAGATGCCACCCATATAGTGATCAGGATCCGATGGATTGGCCAGATCAATGGATAGGTCATTGCCAAACTGATCAACGACGCTGTTACAGATAGAGTCAACGAAGCGCATAACGTTTTCTCTGTGGAATAAGATCATAGAGAACAACACACTACTGCTTTCTGGCGAACTGGGTGCAGGAGCATGAGTAGGCACGGATATGACGGTTGTAGTATTTTTCATCGTCAACTGCACTTGCCCTGTAGTTTGATGACAGAAGACATTGAATGCTGCGTTCAGAGGTGTTGTCAGTCTTTGTATGCCTTGCAGGAGGTCAAATTCAGAGTTCGTAAAGCGATAAACGAAGCGCTCTTCTGCTCCTCTTCCATCAGCAAAATCTGTACATCCCAGCTCTACCGGTCGGACTCTTATCTGATTATCTGCCGGATCCAGTATCACCTTGATGTTGTCTGCAGAAAAAATACCCGCACCTCTCAGATACAGAATGCCTGAAGGTATATGTTTCTGTGTGGTCGGGGTTGAGCCGGGGTATTCTGTGGTAGCTGTTGTTGATAAACGGCTCTTCTCTGAAGAATTTCTGGAATCAATTTCTATATTCGCCAGATAGTAGACAGCATCATTATAGGGTGCCGACATCACGTAATGATTCTGTATGCCTCCTTCAATCACAAACTCAGGTAAAATATCTATCCTGTTCCCCACAAAAGCTGAGTTATCAGGCAATTGAAAACTCTTTACTCCTCTGAGATGGCCAGCGACGGGCACTGTCAATGGCAATTCATAAACGGCTGGCTGTCCCTTTCCTGACAATCGCTCTGCATCAAATATAAATAAAGTTGGATAGGTGGTTCGAAAAGCCTCATGATCCAGCCTTGTTATAGCCGATATTTTTCTTATCCTGACCGTTTCAGGAATTGGAGAAGCACTGGGTGAAATAGTTGAAGAAGGTGTTGTTGGAGATACCTGATTGTTTTTTTCCCTGATCAGCGCCTTAAAAGCAGGTAAATGATAACTGCACACGTCCCTATCAACCCCATTGGTTAATTCAGAACAACTTGAAGCCTCTGTATATCCGGAACTATCCGTTGACCCATCTGCGGCGCAAACATGATAGGGGAAGGCAAAAATTACTGATAACAGAGCAACCACAGAACCGGATCCGGGACTATTCATAACAGCACTCTTTCTCATTTTTAAATGCTAAAACAGAAAATCCTTACCGCAATAATCCCTCTTTAACGTCGCCATTTATCCTAGCAGCCTGTCGGACTTAAGCGTCCGTAGCGAGGATTGCAAGAAATTGAGG
>NZ_JAHHPS010000623.1:0-1331 GCF_024606275.1 Endozoicomonas sp. SESOKO4
GGGCGTCTGTGGTTTTTGCTGGCTTCTTCCATGATCTCGCCTACCTGATGCCAATCACTGTTTGCCTTTAAGGTCTCGGTGTAATTAACAATCTCATTCAGTTGCTCCTGATCTGCCTGACGCAAGACATGGGTCAGTTCAGTGGTCAGTTTCCTGGCATCGAATGTTTGTATTGTATTTCCGTACCCGCCTCCAGTAATTTTATTCAGCAGTTGGTCAGCATTTTTAGGGCCATTGTATTTCGATCTCTTCGCAGGCACGGGTGGTGAGGGCGGTAAGTCCGGAGCCTTTTCAACAGCAGTCTCACTTGTCTTTGCAAAACGGGTATTGACGTAAAGGTCGTTCTCATTGTCTCTTCTGATTTGGGCCGCTTTTAGCTTTTCCCTGTCAACGGTGGCATAGGCTTCTGAACCATACCCCAGTCCGTTATCTTCAGGGTCCGGGGCTTTTTGGCGGCTAACAGGGGGTTCTGCAGGTGTAGCAACGGTCAGCCCTGCTTCTTTCAGCAGTGGATCAAACAATGGTGTGAACTGTCCGTGAACCGCCGTGACGGTATTGAGTTGTCCTGCTGTTTGCACGAATTTGTTTCTGACCTCACGGGCGGTAGCAATGGTTTGAGTGAAATCTTGTGGAACTTTTCCTGTCTTTTGGTACTGCCTAAGGCTGTTATCAATCGTTACGAAAGTTCCGGTTCTGCCGACCCCCGCATTGCAGTTGACGACGGTGGGGTTGTCTGACCTGGCTGCAACAGAGGGATGCTGACGTAACTTTTCAACCAGTACCGACAGTTTTGCCAGTCTTTCCGGGTTGCCGGCAGAATAGTCTGCCCAGCCTTTGTCGTAAACCCTGAACTGTGTTTCTCCATTAACGGAGAATTGTTTGACGGTGACGTTATCATTATCAAACGAATACTGCCCATCCAGTCTAACCTTAACGCCGCCGTAGTCTTTTTCTTCACCCACATTCTTCGGGCCTACTTCAATAGAACACTTATTAATTCTCTGCCCGGAAATTTTCGGATCTTGCAGTTCCTTGGCGTTAACAAGAGAGACTGAAACGGCAGGACGATGATGGGCCAGCATCTTAATGAAGTTGGTTTCTGTCTTTTCAACCGGTCCCTGACTGGCGATAAAGCTGCCACCAGGCAGGTCAACTTTGGCGGCATGATAGGGAGCTCCCGGTGCGAATGCTTTGCCTTTATCGCTCTGAAAGATGTCTTTGAATTTTGGCTGTGCTTGAGCTTTGAAAGCAGGGTCTTGATCGAATTTACTTTGTATATCTGGGCTGTCTTTTTGAATATCGCTGAATTGCTTTGTAATGACAGGGTCGTC
>NZ_JAHHPS010000624.1:0-14209 GCF_024606275.1 Endozoicomonas sp. SESOKO4
AGATTGCCTCCACATCTGAGGAATGGCAGGAGGTGTTGAGGTGTGACTAAGAGATAGTTGGAGTCGGCGTATGCTGTGGTGAAGCATCCGTTATGGCTACCTTACGTCATATTGTACATTGGTAATCGTAAATTCCTGTCTCTCCTTTGTAACCATGAACGCGTCAAAATAATCGAAAGGTGCCCTTCCTTGCAGAATTTTCACTGCTTCACCTGTTTCACCTTTTTTAGGATCTGCGCGGTGATAGAGAGGTAGCTCCATCTCGTCAGCAATTTCCCGTGCGGCATCAATGAACAATAAATCACTCTTATCGGGGTAGGCCTTCTCAAGAAATAACGCAGGGCGATCATCCTGATCCAACACCATACGGATAACACTTCTGCTGAGGATATCTCCTTTGGCGTTCTTTCTAACAATCATTGCATTGCGTCCATCCATCACGTAGCTCATCAGTCCTCTGCTGTAATCCTGAGCGCCGTCCGGTGTTAAACAAGTGCGAACTTCAAGCCCACTGATAAAAAGATCCCAGGGATCTTCCGTCAGCTTCAGGGTTTCTCCCGGGGACAACAGCTTGCTTCGGGTTTCTTCGCTGAAGTCACTGAAGTTCGCCCCCCAACCTGCTTTGAATTGGGGATATATCCGGTAAACGGCCTTCAAGTGTGGATTGGTCAGCGGTGACTGCCTGCTCTCAATAAAAGTATTGCTGGCACTGGTCTCTGTAAACTGAAGGATAAGGTCTGTAAGTTCTGTATTTCCGTATTCTTCCATTGATGCCATGTAAAAAGGCAGGAGATAGTGGTGTCGTTGTCTCCATAGCCATTGTGAGACCTCCTTACTTTTTCCCACTAAAGCGTCAGCCCCTTTTTCGGCAATCAACAATGGCAATCCTTCTTTCTGACAGCTTAAGCCCATGCTGTCCAGAAATTGATTAAACCTGTCTCCCATGTTGAGTATCATGTAGAGCAAACCCAGTTTTTCACAAGTCAGGCTCTGGGTAAGCTTTTTCAGGGTCTGCATTACCATTGCTTTATTCATATCATTGCTGGCCAATGCCCGCTCAAGAGTGACCAGCCACTGGTGGAAAACCTTGCCATCTTTCATCCGTCGCCTGCTAGCGCTAGAAGCTTGCAGACATTTACAGAGTTCCTCAATGTCATCTTCTGAGATGACATCGGGTACAAATGCCAACCATTGCAGCGGGGCCAATCGCAAATGATCTCCGCCCTTGATTCCGGACTCACCCAGTATTTGCTGTATTTTCGGAGTACTCTGAATCAGGCGGGCGAGCCCACTGATCAGATAGGGAATATTTTTTTTATTGCCATGTTTCATGATGGCCCTGACAAAATGATCCAATACTGAAGTATCCATTATTTCTTTGGATGATTTGCAAGCGGCAATGATCATCAAAAGTCGATGCACTTTCACTTTGATAACGGGCACATCCTCAGGTAGTGGCGTAGCAGCATACTTGCTCTCCAGGTTGTCAACTGCAGTGAGCAATACCTGTGAATATTCCGGGGTTATTTTACCAATGTTTGCTCTGAGTGCGGTTAGATAACGGGCCAGCGGTTTGCCTTCAAGTAAAACAAACCCATTGATATCACTGAGTTGTTTGAGCTCTTCAAACTGCAAGGCAACAGGAGCAGGAGCTTTCAATATATTTGCCACGGCATCAATATAACGGCAATAATCGATGGAACCTTGTTGTTTTGCCAAATAGGCCAGCTCTTTAGCAATATGCCAGATGTTATCTGAATTAGTGTTATACAGAACCGATCTAATGTACGACATTAACTCAGCAATATCAGCTTTCTCTGAAAAACCGGAACAGGCTGCATAGAGATACAACAATCTTCTTGTACAGCATTTGAAATCTTCATCAACAAAAATGTTTGGTAAATAGCCATCCACGTCAACTCTTGGAATAAATTTTTTTTCGATATTGTCAACTTCACTCAGCAGCTGTCTGGCAAATTCGTTATTTTCCGATTCGAGGGTTTGCCTGATCTGCAAAAGTCCGTCCTTGACCAGTTTATCATCCTCCAGAGGGTTTAATGCTGTCAGCTTTTCATTGATTACACTGTTCTCCTCTGCCGGAGAAGGCGAATCAGGAAGACGTTGAAACAGGTTCTTTGCTTCCTCGAACCGGATGGATAAAGGAATCCTCTCAAGGTACCTGGGGACCATTTCAGCTGGCAATTCAAACTGTTCATCAGCAGCCAACATAACCCGGAGTTTTTCAGCCGTGTTTAAAAAATTTTTTTCGAATAGCTTTTTTACCGTCTTGGAAGCATCAGTTCTCATGCACTCATGAAAAACGACACATTGCACTTCTTTGGTGGGTGACTTTTCTATTGCCCCATCATGAAATTGTTCCATAAGAGAGCTGGCGGCCAACTGGATAGCTTCAGCTTTTGAACCGGGTAATTGTTTCTCAAGATCAGGTCGAAGATTAACCAGCCGTTCAAATAGCTGTTTACTTCCATCGGTATTGGAGGTTTGCTCTGACAATACGGTGATGCCATCATGCAGCTCTACCTGCTTGCCAAGAAACTGAACGGAACCATCTTGTGCTGAAAAGCCAATGGATGATTTCATGATCAATGCATGCAGCTGTTGAAGTGTCAGGCCATTTAGCTGATAAGGATTCATTTTACTTCTCTGGCACGGTGGCCGCATGCGATGGATAAGAAGCTGTTATGGCTACCTTGAATCACGTTTTACTTTGGTGATAGTTAGTTTCTGTCTCTCCATTAATAATGGGAACTCGTCAAAATAATCAAAAGGCGCCCTTCCTTCCAAAAGTTTCAATTCTTCACCTTTTTTAGCCTCCACGCAGTGGTAAAGAGGTAGCTCCATCTCTTCAGCAATCTCCCGTGCGGCATCAATGAACAACAAATTATTCCCATCGGGATAGCCCTTCTCAAGAAATAACGCGGGGCGATCATCCTGATCAAACACCATGCGAATAACGCTTCTGCTGAGAATATTTCCTTTTTGGTTCTTTTTGACAATCATGGCATTGCGTCCATCCATCACATAGCTCATCAATCCAGATCTATAACTCTTCAGGCCATCCGGTGATAGACAGGTTTTAACTTCAAGTCCACTGATAAAAAGATCCCAGGGGTCTTCTGTCAGCTCCAGAGTTTCTTCCCGGGACAACAGCTTGTTTCGGGTTTTCTCACTGAAGTCACTGAAGTTCGCCCGCCAACCTGCTTTGAATTGGGGGAAGTCCTTGTAAACGGCCTGCAAGTGTGGATTGTTCTGCGGTGATTGCCTGCTCCTGATAAAAGTATTGTTAGTACTGGTCTCTATAAACTCGTAGACAAGGTCTGTAATTTCTCTATTCCCCTCTTCTATCATGGTTGCCATGTATAGAGGCAGGAGATGGTAATGTCGTTGTTTCATTAGCCACTGCGAGAACCCTTTATTGGCTCCCACCAAAGCGTCCATCCCTTTTTCAGCGATCAACATGGGTAATCCTTCCTTCTGACAGCTAAAGCCCATGCTGTCCAGAAATGTATTAAACCTCTCTCCCATGTTGAATATCATGTAAAGCCAAACCAGTTTTTCATAAGTCAGACTTTGTGTGAGCTGTTTCAGGATTGGCATTACCATGGCCTTATTCATAACCTTGCTGGCCAATGCTTGCTCAAGAGTAGCCAGCCAATGATGGAAAACCTTGCCATCTTTCATTTGTCGCCTGCTAGCGCCGGAAGCTTGCAAAGATGCGCAGAGTTCCTGAATGTCATCTTCCGAGATGGTATCGGGTACAAATGCCAGCCATTGCAGCGGGGCCAGTCGCAAATGATCTCCGCCCTTGATTTCGGGCTCACCCAGTATTTTCTGTATTTTCGGGGTACTCTGAACCAGGCGGGCCAAGCCACTGATCAGATAGGGAATATTTTTTTTATTGCTATGTTTCATGATGGCCCTGACAAAATAATTCAACACTGAAGCATCCATTATTTTTTCGGAAGATTTACAAGCGGCAATAATCATCAAAAGTCGATGCACTTTCGCTTTAATATCGGGCTTGCCTTCAGGTAGTGATATACGAGCACATTCGTTTTCCAGGCCGTCAACTGCATCGAGCAATACCTGCGAATATTCCGGGGCCATCTTATTAATGTTTGCTCTGAGTACGGTTAGGTACTTGTCCAGCGGTTTGCTTTCAAGTAAAGCAAACCCTTTGAGATCACTGAGTTGTCTGAGCTTTGCAAACTGTAAAGCAACAGGTGCAGGTGCTTTCAATACATTGGCCACGGCACCAATATAACGGCAATAATCGATGGAGGCGGGTTGTTTCGACAAGTAGGCCAGCTCTTTAGCTATATGCCAGATGTTATCTGGAACTTCGTTATTTGGCTCGATGATATAAAGAACAGATCTAATGTACGACATTAACTCAGCAATATCAGCCTGCTTTGAAAAACCGGAACATGCTGCATAGAGATACAGCAATCTTCTTGCATAGATTTGAGAATCGATATAATCATCAACGTCTGATAAACGGCCGTTCCATCCAACTCTTGTGATAAATTTTTTTCCAATATTGTCAACTTCACTCAACAGCTGTCCGGAAAGTTCGTTGTTTTCCGATTTAAGGGTTTGTCTGACCTCCAAAAGTCTGTCCCTGAACATTTTATCAGGGCTTAATGCTGTCAACTGCTCATTAATGACATTGTCCACCTCTGGCAGAGAAGGCATATCAGGTAGACGCTGAAACAGGTTCTTTGCCTTCTCAAATCCGATGGATAAAGGAATACTCAAAACTATCCAATTGCACTCTAAAAGTGGACCTTTATACGCTTCTTCAGCAGCCAACATAATCTCGAGTTTTTCAGCCCAACTTAGAGAATTTGTTCTGGATAACCTTTTTACCGTACCCACAACATCAAGTTTCAGGCACTCTAGAAAAACGGCACATAGCACCTCATTGGTGGGTGACTTTTCAATTGCTTCAAATTGAAATTGATCCACCAGATTCCTGGCGGTTATCTGTATAGCTTCCGCTTTTGAATCAGAGCGTTGCGTCTCAGGATCGGGTTGAAGATTAACCTGCCGTTCAAATAACTGCTTACTGCCAGCAGTATTGTAGGTTTTCTCTGATGGTGCGGTGATGTCGGCTTGTCGCTTTACCTGCCAGCCAAGGTACTGAACCGAGTCATCTGCTGAAAAGCCGGTGGGTGGCTCCATGTCCAATGTATGCAGCTGTTGAGTCAAACCATTTAACTGATAAAAATCCATTTTACTTCCCTCGCACGGTGCGCATATGCTGTGTTTTGCATCCGTTGTGGATGACTGACATCACGCTCAAAATTGTCCTTGCAGTACCAACCTGATTGAGTCAAACCGAATCAGATATAACTTGGACTATTTATCCAATAATTAGTTCCAACCACTGCCATGGCCAAGTTCAGGTTAAGTGTTGGCCCACTCCCCGAAGCCAGAAAACTCAGGTGATTACTGAAATCTTCGCTTTTCCCACTGCAGAGATCGAGGGTTTGGGTCTTGCGCGAATTGAAGATAAAAGGTTAGTGAAACCCTGTGGAATTTCAAAAGAACTATCGTTTTCGATATTGCATGGCGACAGGCGTTAGTGAATGATGAACAGAAGCCGTTACCAAAGGTTATGTCATGCCCTTCCTGCAACAGGATATTGATGCTTTTCTCAATTATCTCAAGTTTGAAAAAAACAGCTCTATTCACACCTGCTCGGCGTATCAAAGAGATCTGGGCAAATTACTCAGACAGGCTGAGACGCTTGGCATTACTCACTGGCAAAAGCTGGAAGAGCGTCAGCTGCGGACATGGCTGGCAGAATTACATGGCAAGGGTCTTGGGCAGAAGAGTCTGCATCGTCTGCTTTCATCCGTTCGTAGCTTTTATCGTTATCTTAACCGTGAGGAAAAGGTTAAAGATAACCCTGCCCAGAGGGTCACCGCACCCAAGGTGGGCAGGAAGCTGCCTGTCACCATGGATGCCGATCAACTCACTGCGCTTCTTGATCGGAATGATGATGATCCATTAGTGATCAGGGATCTGGCTATCCTTGAACTCTTCTACTCCTCAGGACTGCGCCTGGCGGAATTGGTTGGATTGGATCTCAACAGTTTTCAGGATGAGTTCAGGCAGGTGACAGTTCTGGGCAAGGGCAGAAAAGAACGATTGTTGCCAGTGGGTCGAAAGGCTCGTGAAGCCATAAAAAAATGGCTGTCCGTCAGAGTTATTTTTCCTGAAAAAGACAGCGAGGCGCTGTTTCTCTCAAAACAGGGACATCGTATCAGTGCCCGTCAGGTGCAAAACCGTGTGAGCCAGCTTTCCAGAGAAGCCGGACTCTCAGGACGAATGCATCCTCACCTTTTGAGACACTCTTTTGCCAGTCATCTGCTGGAGTCCAGTGGCGATCTGAGGGCAGTTCAGGAGCTGCTGGGGCACAGTGATATCGCCACCACCCAGATATATACCCATCTTGATTTTCAGCATCTGGCCGACGTATATGATAAGGCTCATCCGAGAGCACAGAGAGTCAGTAAGGAGTCCTCTGTTTATGAAAAGTCTCACAAAGAGGAAAGACTGACCGAAGATCAAGAGCCTTCAGCTAACAAAGAGCCTTCAGCTAACAAAGAGCCCAAAAGGAAAAAACAATGATAAAGCTGATCACTTTCGATCTGGATGACACACTCTGGGAAAACATGCCAGTGCTGATTCGGGCAGAACAGAAAGCCTGGAAAAAACTCTGTGAATACTGGCCAGAAACCCACGAGAGAATGACACCCAAAGAAGTGTTCGAGTATCGGGTCAAACTGTTGGAAGATCGTCCGGAGCTCAGATATCAGATTACGGAACTGCGCCGGTTTTCTCTGCAGAAGGTTCTGCAAAACTGTGATTGTCCTGAATCAAGAGCTGAAGAAATTGCCGGTGACCTGATGCGGGAGTTTATGGAGTGGCGTCATGATGTGAAATGTTTTCCGGAAGTTCAGCCGGTTCTCTCTCACCTGTCAGCAGACTACACTCTGGCTGCGGTCACTAATGGTAATGTCGATGTAGAGAAATTATCGGTCAGTGAGTTTTTTGATTTTGCTCTCAAGGCAGAAGATTACAACAGTCTGAAACCGGAACCGACTCTATTTTTGAAAGCCATGGAACGTGCCGGAGTTACTCCGGACGAGACCCTTCATGTAGGAGACTGCCTGAAAGCCGATGTGGCAGGTGCCGGAGCATTGGGAATTGGTACCGTCTGGTTTAATCCTGCTGATAAGGCATTCAGTGGCGATCGCAGACCTGATTATGAAATTCGATCACTAACCGGTCTGCTCAGAGTTTTGGACAAGGATCTTCAGCCAGAATATTAAATACCTGACCAGTTAGTTTTGCCTGACGGGGCAGGTGTTTAATTCCGTCTATTGCCAGGATCAGAGGCAGTGAGACAGTGCTGTCCTCTGGTATTTTTTGTCAGGCATCTCTGGGACTTAATATATATTTCATTGATCTATATGTTTTTCGATACCGGGGAACTGACAATGAAACTTAAATATGCAGCTTGTATAGTAATACTTCTGTCTTTTACTTGTTTGCACGCTGATGAAGTAGAAAAACAGATAATAGGCACTTGGCTTGTCAGAGATAATTCACCTGTTAAGAAATATATAACTTACCACCCACCTCGTCGCACTACAAACCCGACAAAGTTTCGAATTAGAGGTTTCAGAGAATACTGTAGTCGGGACGTATTATACGGCAGATATGATGTAGTTATGGACATTCCGGGACTTAGTCATAAAGTAATAGGTATTTCTGGTGTATGGTTTTTCCCGAGAGACTCAGAGGAAAAGTTGATCTTAGACTATGGCTGCAAAGACGCTGATCCAGATAATATTAAACCACGCCCAAACGAATGTATTTGCCCGCCTGATGGTTTTTTAGCTACTACCAGAATTCTAAAAGCTGATGATAAGGAATTTATCTACGAAGAATACAATCCAGAAAGTAAGGTATTTGACAGAAACAACGCTGTAAGAGTTCCAGTGCAGTCACTGGAACAGATAAAGCAACTACCGTATCACGATGAAATCTGATTTACTTTTTTGATGCCAGACAGGCAAAGCAGCATCTCTTACTGCGACATCAAACATTCAGACCAGATCACCAGATTTTGTAGAAGTGGTGTACAGGTCCGTTGCCTTGGCCTATGTTCAGCTGATCGGCGTGGGCAATGGCTTGCGCAATGTATTTTTTAGCCTCTGGGATGGCTTCTCTCATGGTGTAACCACGAGCCAGTAATGCGGTAATGGCTGAGGACAATGTACAGCCTGTACCGTGAGTGTTACTGGTGTTTATCCAGTTGGATTCCAGTCGGTGCAGAGACGTACCGTCGTGATAAAAATCGACGGCCTTATTATCACTATTGTCGCCACTCAGGTGACCACCTTTCAGAAGGACCGCTTCAGAGCCCAGCGCCAGAAGAGGCTCAATCATATCGATCATCTGGTCGGGATTTTTGGGCAATGGACGATCAAGCAGCACCGCAGCTTCATGCAGGTTGGGTGTGATCAGGCTGGCTTTGGGAATCAGTGATTGCCTGAGGGTCTCAATAGCGGCCTGTTGTAGCAGAACATCACCGCTGGTAGCCACCATTACAGGGTCAACCACAAGATAAGCCGGACCGAAGTGAGTCAGAGTATCCGCTACCGTCGTGATAACATCTGGCTGGCTCAACATGCCCACTTTTACGGCCCTGATAGCGAGGTCCGAGAATACTGAATCCAGCTGTTGACGGACAAAGGCGGGTTCAACGTCAAGGATACCCTGAACGCCCTGAGTATTCTGGGCAGTCAGAGCGGTAATGACACTGCAGCCATAAGCGCCCAGTGCTGAAAAGGCTTTCAGGTCTGCCTGTATACCGGCACCACCACCACTGTCTGATCCGGCAATGGTAAGGGCGACAGGCGTCTCATTAGTCATCGTCATTGTTCGGTTTCCTACGCCGGCATCATCCGGTTCAGGTTCAATGGGTCTCTCTCAGTCCGGGAAACATTCATCCCGGACACCCCAACCAGCGGTGCGAGTCTATTTTGTTTCTATAGTGATGTCTATTGCTCAAAAGGCCCGTTACATCCCCGCTCAGGAAATTTTGGCTGATAGTGAAGGAAGAAGCGGTGTATTTCCCGAAAGTCATGCTCCTGATCGCCAGTCATCATCATGTTCTTTCTTTGGATTACCGCTGGCATCTTTTACAGTAGCAGGTACTGCGATTACCCAGCCGGATCTCAACTATCGGTGTTGAGCAATGAACGCAGGGTTCCCCCTTGCGTCCATAAACAGCCAGTTCTTGTTTGAAATAGCCTGGCTTGCCGTCACCCCCGACAAAATCCCTCAGGGTGGTTCCACCCTGCTCAATGGCTTTTGCCAGAGTCTCTTTGATGCTTTCGGTCAGTCGCTCGTAGCGGGCTCTGGAAATTTTTCCGCAGGGCCTGTCAGGCCGGATACCTGCTTTGAACAGGGCTTCGTTGGCGTAGATGTTCCCGACCCCGACGACCACATGGTTGTCCATGATGAACGTTTTTACCGGCTGTTTTTTTCCCCGGGATTTGAGATGAAGCCTACGGGCTGTGAATTCATCACCGAGAGGTTCCGGACCGAGTTTGCTTAACAAGTCATGTTTCATGATATCGTCGTCGACCCACAGAACCGCCCCGAACCTCCTCGGGTCGGTGTATCTCAGCGTTATCCCATGACTGAAAACCAGGTCGATATGGTCATGTTTCCGGGCTTCCTGTGGTTCTTTCAATATGCGCAGGCTTCCGGACATCCCCAGGTGAACCAGCAGGGTTCCAGCGTCGGTTCTGATCAGAAGATACTTCGCTCGTCTTGCGACAGAACGGATAACCCGGCCAGATAAATGCTGCTTTAAATGTTCCGAAACCGGCCAGCGCAGTTGCGGATTGCGGACGATAACATCCGACACGGTCTGACCTACAATATGAGGTGCAATGCCCCTGCGGGTCGTTTCAACTTCAGGTAATTCAGGCATCCACCGACAGTAGCAAATATGTCGTCAAAAGGCGATGTGATCGGCCTCTGATGGCAAAGGAAATAAGTAGAAATCCCGCGCCGGACCCCAGAAAGTAACGGCAAATTAGCCATATCAAATGCTGTCATGTGACTGATAAGATGGTTCCACTTTTATCCCGGTTCAGTTTTGGTAAAAGCACACCATAGCAGTGAGAGAAAATGACAGCCAACCCAACTTTATACCAACGATATTCCAGGGAACTTAGAGAACTTATTTATTTATCAGCCCCGATTCTGGGTGCGCAACTGGCGACCACTGGCATGGGCTTTGTGGATACCAGTATGGCGGGTCAATATTCTGCACAAGATCTGGCGGCAGTAGCCATTGGCTCCAGTATCTGGGTCCCGATTTATCTGTTAATCAGGGGTATCCTAATGGCGACGACACCGACAGTCGCCCATCTGTTTGGCGCCCAAAAAGTTGACCTGATTGCTTCACCGGTTCGACAGGCCATGTGGCTTTCTCTGGCGTTAAGTGTGGTCGGCATGGTCTTGATGATGAACCCTATGCCACTGCTCAATGTTCTGGAAATCAATGCCGAAATGGCTGCTAAGACGGAAGCCTACCTGGAAGCATTGGCCTGGGGGGTACCCGGCATCTGTTTATATCAAACCATGGTCAGCTATTGCGAAGGGCGCGCTATTACCAAACCGGCCATGCTCATCAGCTTTGTCGGTTTGTTGATCAACATTCCGGTTAATTATGTATTGATCTATGGCAAATTCGGCTTTCCTGAAATGGGTAGCGTAGGCTGTGGTTATGCAACAGCCATTTGCTTTTGGATCATGTGCCTGTTGATGTTCTGCTATACCCGGTTCAATCAAAAGCATACAGAAGTGAATCTGTTTGATCGCTTTGAATGGCCTGCAATGAGCCGTATTGTTATTCACCTGAAACTGGGTGTCCCCATCGGTCTGGCCATCTTTTTTGAAGCCAGTATCTTCTCGGCAGTGGCTCTGGTCATCGGCAAACTGGGAGCAGTGACCGTCGCAGGTCACCAGATTGCATTGAATCTCGCCAGCATGGCCTTTATGGTGCCGTTGAGTATGTCCATGGGAATAACCATCCGGGTAGGTCAGGCTTTGGGTGCCGGTGATCCTCAGGCTGCGAGATTCTCAGGGTATTCTGGTATCGTAGCGACCCTGCTGACTGCTACTCTGATAGCGGCTGTGATGTGGGCGTTTGCCGATGCTCTGACATCGCTCTATACCCAGGATGCTGCAGTTAAAGCACTGGCTGCCCAGTTGCTGATTTTTGCAGCACTCTTCCAGTACGCCGATGGTATTCAGGTTGCTTCCAATGGTGCCTTAAGGGGCTACAAAGATACCCGGGTACCGATGATCATAATTCTGATTGCTTGCTGGGGTATAGCCCTGCCACTGGGCTATACTTTGGGGCTGACGGATTTTATTGCCGATGAACCCATGGGCCCCCACGGGCTCTGGATTGGACTAGTACTGGCACTGACGCTTTCTGCTTTATTCCTGCTGCTCCGCTTCAGATCGTTGAGCAGGAGAGCCGTTGCAACGCAATTGTTTGCCATGAAAGTCAATTGAATAGTGAGAAGTCTGAGAGTCCAGTGCACACCTGCTCTGTCAGGGGCGGCTGTGTGATGCCGGATGGGATAAAACCAATAAAAATAAGATACGACACATCATGAGAATGTCCTGTTCGGGCAGACTTGTCAGGCGTTTGCTATGATCAGTCGGTGCATGTTTAGTCTTGGTTGCTCAGAATCAAGCTGACGAATTCCCCAGACTTTTAGTGCATGATTAAGGTGACTTTTGTCGTTCGTTTTTAAATTGATTCTAAAAAAAGTCGCTTGACGTTTTTTGCTCTTTCCCTGCATCCGTTTTACTGAACAATGAAAAAAGAGTTATTTATGAAACCCCTCATGCATAGGCTTTTTTTTACGCTGCTTTTATTGTCCACAATTACCCTCAATGTTCGTGCCGATACCTGTCCCAGGGACATGCAAGCTGATTGCGGCTCTGGCATTATGAAAGATGCTGGCGAATCAGCGGCAGACATCGTTAAGGCTGCTCATCCCAATGTTTTGGTGTGCATGCCTTCCGGCCAAGGAGTAGATGCTGGCAATGTAATTGGTAAGGTCATCCCGGGAACCGAACCCGGTTCCTCTGTCTGTGAATACCCGCGATTAATCAATGCTACAGTCGTGGACACACAGGTCACCGCCAAATTCGATTGGCTTGACACAACTTATGAGCAGCTTGCCACCTGGCTCACTTCCTTTGCTCATATTGAAAAAAACGGCAACAGCTATTATTACGTGTCCAAGGGCACAGACCAGAACACGGGGCACCCGGACATCTGCGTCCAGTCTACTCCCGGCAAAGGGTTTGAATTTGGATATGAAACTGTATCAGATAATGGTCAGAAGTCATGCGGGTTATTTGTTGGTGCGCTGTATTTATCACCTTTCTTCCGTACTCCAGGCGACCAGACCGATGGCGATAGGGTCAGCACTAGCGATAGAGGGAGTGATAGAGAGAGTGGTAGCAACAGCTATAGCGACGAAGATGATTTCTGCTCCAAATGTGAGAGTGAATCGTTCCATTCTGACTGCCCCAGATGCGAGTGCAGTGTAGAAAAGTTCTCTACCAAATGTGATCTGTGTAATGGTAATGGCTGCGGCATTTTTCGGTGCTCTCTTTTTACAGGTTGGGCTGATTGCCCCGAGAATTCTCACGTCTGCGACCATATTACCTGCCCCGGTTTTAGCTGCCCAAAAAAACCCGTCTGTTGCAGGAAGCGCTGTCACAAGAAACCAGCGGGTTAGCTACTATTCGCCGGTTAAAAAAAATCAGGCCTCAGAGTCCTGGTTGAGCTGCATGCGTTGCCTCTTCTATAATGCCGCCTTCCAGTTTTCAGTGAAGTGCTCATTGCCACTTCATGAGGCCCATGAGTGACCCCATGACAAAGACCAAAGTATTAACCGGTATTACCACCACAGGCACGCCGCATCTGGGCAATTATGTGGGGGCTATCCGTCCTGCGATTGAAGAAAGCCTTGACGAAAACATTCAGTCCTACCTGTTTCTGGCTGACTACCATGCCCTGATCAAGGGGCGTGACCCCAAGCGCATTCATCAATCCGGGTTGGAAATTGCTGCTACCTGGCTGGCCCTGGGTCTTGATACTGATCGAGTCACTTTCTATCGCCAGTCTGATATCCCGGAAATCATGGAGCTGAACTGGATTGTGGGTTGTATGACCGCAAAAGGTCTTATGAATCGTGCCCATGCCTACAAGGCTGCTACCCAGACCAATCAGGAAGCGGGCGAGTCTGATCTGGACAAGGGCGTCCTGATGGGGCTGTTTAATTACCCGATTCTGATGGCGGCGGACATCCTGATGTTCAATGCCAACCGTGTTCCAGTCGGCCGTGATCAGGTTCAGCATCTGGAAATGGCTCGGGATATTGCGGGTCGAATGAACCATCACTACAAGACTCAATTTGTGCTGCCAGAAGCCGTAGTGGGTGAAAACACGGATGTTCTGAATGGTCTTGACGGCCGCAAGATGAGCAAGAGCTACGACAACACCATTCCGTTGTTTGTGCCTGAGAAAAAGCTACTCAAGCTGATTCGCAAGATTAAAACCAACTCTCTGGAGCCAGGTGAACCTAAAGATCCGGAAACCTGTACTCTGTTCCAGATCTTCTCAGCCTTTGCGACGGAAGAAGAGGTGGCTGAAAAACGTGAGCAGTATGAAGCCGGTGCTGGTTGGGGGGATTTGAAAAATGAACTCTTTGATTACATCAACAATCTACTCAGGGACCCTCGAGAGCGTTATAACGATCTGATGGCTGACCCGGCATTCATTGAAGCTGAGCTGAAAAAAGGTGCGGACAAGGCCCGTGCTGAAGCAGCGCCCTTCCTTCAGGATATTCGCAATAAAGTGGGTATCCGTCCTTTTGCCTGATTTTCGGGGTTTACAGTCAGCCCACGGGGCTGGCTGCATCCGACAAAAATTTAACCTCCGCTTGTCTCTGATGCATCTTTCCAAAAGACGCTACCTATAGCCGAAAGAGTGCTCCCTGCGACTTGGCAGGGAGGTGAATTTCGTCAGCCCGTCAGGGCTGATCCTGGTTCTCAATATACT
>NZ_JAHHPS010000625.1:0-1793 GCF_024606275.1 Endozoicomonas sp. SESOKO4
TTTAGCGCTGATGGCGGCCATCTGATGATCGCCAGTTCGTGTGGTGCGGTGAAGATTTATGGCCAGAAGATCGGTGGATCATGGGAAGAAAAAGCCACTATTATCCATAATCATCGGGTCAATTCGGCCAGTTTAAGCTCCGATGGCCGTCAAGTGTTGGTCGTCGATGAAAAGAACAATGCGACCATCTATGTTCAGGAGGACGATGAATCGTGGAAAGTAAAAGGCAACTTTAGTCATCACCATAGTCTTTACTCGGCCAGCTTCAGCACCGATGGACGCCATCTGGCAACCGCCAGTGGTGATCGTACGGCAAAAATCTGTGACCTTCAGAGCAATGGCTCATGGAAAGAAATAGTCGAGGTTGTTCATTATGATGAGGTCTACTCAGCCAGATTCAGCGACAATGGCCGCAATCTGGTGACCGCCGGTAAAGATTGCAGGGCAAAAATCTATGGCCGAAAAGCCTCTGGATTATGGGTAAAAGAAGCCACGATTAAACACAAGGATGCGGTCGGCTTAGCCTATTTTAGTGCCGATGGCCGCCATGTGGTGACCGCCAGCCGGGATAAAACGGCGCAAATCTATGGCCAGGAGACCCCAGGATCATGGGTACATAAAGCCACCATTACTCACAAAGGGCGGCTCCTGTCAGCCACCTTCAGTGCCGATGGTTGCTATGTATTGACGATTGCCGATGACGACAAAAGAGCGAAAATTTATGGTATTAGTGCAGATGGGTCATGGGTAAAAAAAGCCACCATTCGACACAAGCGTCAGATCACTTTTGCCACCCTCAGCGCCGATGGCCGACATGTGTTGAGCGTTGATGAGTCTGACAAGGTGACCATTATGAGCTTAAGCGATGGGTCATCCAGCCTGTCGTCTACGAACTGAACCGGCAGACGGATTTTGATGTTACTTTTGAAGGCAAAGGCATGGACCCTGCAAACAGCAATTTCAGCATTGACGCTTCGCTCTCGTCTACACCCAAGCGCCCCCGATTGGAGGGACCGTCAACAGCTGTCAGTCTGGGCAGGGGCGTTAGGGTACAGGACAACATTGAACCTGCATTCTTCCATTTGCCTGAAGAGATACATTTCAAAATTATTCGCTATTTAGAATTTCGAGACATTACCCGTGTAACAGAGGTATGTACATATCTTCGCGATCTTGTTAAAGACAATAAAGCTCTGGAAAGAGCATGGTTTCGCCGGTTTCCTTCACCATGCCAATATCAACTAAAAACCATCGCTATGACAAAAAACAGGCAACAACTCCGTGGTTGGTTGAAGCCGTTTGCGAGTAGGGATACTGTCGAGTCACTCCTGGAACAACGAAAATGTAATTATTTTCCAGCCCTGCTCCTTTTCACCAACAGTAAGCTGATGTCTCAATGTGAAACATTCAAGTTAGTGAAAAAAGCCAGAATGTCTCAAAAGCGCCACATCACCAAAGCCACCTTCAGCACCGATAGCTGCCACGTACTGACCCGCAATATGGGTCGAGAAGTGAAAATCTATGGCCAGAAGACCGGTGGATCATGGGAAGAAAAAACCACTATTTCCCATGACAAATACATCTCATCAGCCACCTTCAGTCCCGATAACCGTCATGTATTGACGGCCTGTTATGCTGGCAAAGCGAAAATTTGTGAGCTGGGGGACGATGGATCATGGGAAGTAAAAACCGCCATTTCCCATCGTTATTTGCTCAGGTCGGCTAATTTCAGTGCTGATGGCGACCATGTTGTGACCGCCAGTGACGATGGGGTGAAAATCTATGGCCATGGG
>NZ_JAHHPS010000626.1:0-3607 GCF_024606275.1 Endozoicomonas sp. SESOKO4
CAATAGTATCAGTCATTCCAAGTGGTCAGAAAAAGCAGAAAATATCAGGACAAGCACAGTATTGTGTGGATGAACTTGCACAGATTCATAACAGGTTCGACAGCCTTGCAGATTCGAAACAAGAACGGCAAGACATCAGAACACAAAGCAACCCCAAACCCATGCCCGAAGTCCTTGAGACGCTGAGTGCCGTAGAAAAAGCCCTTAAGATGCATGACCTTGATGAAAACGACGACGTGTATCTCCGTCGCCGGGGCATTTCTGAAAACATGCAGGAATACATCAGAGATGCCAGACAGCTGGCAGAGAACGAGGCTCTGGACATACTGGATGACGTAGAAGTAGTACTTGACATCAGAGTCAATGAAGAGGATGACAAAACAACAAGACTCACCAGAGTTTTTATAACACTTAACCGCAATCCTCTCTCAGAAAAGATACTGGATGCGGTACTGAATCGAATCGATAACATCCGCTGGCAATATGAAAGCAAAACTCAGGACGAGAAGGAACACAAACTCATTATGCTTCTTGCAAACCTTCACGATAAAGTCGAAGGCTCTGACCCGGACATGCAAGCCAGAGAACAACAGTCCGCTGTGCTCGAAGCCGTAGAAAAGATTCTTAACATCAAATTCGACGAATGGGATGACAATGCAGCAAGACTTGCCCGGGTTCATACCCTACTTGCCGATCATGATGTCTCAGAGCAATTGCTGGATCAGATAGATCAAACCCTCTGGAAAGAAGACAGCAAAGCTCTGAACAAGAAAGATCTCAAATACAACAAGATTCGTGAGACTCTTATCTATAAAGTCGAAGATGCCTACCTGGACAAGCACGCCAGGGAACAACAGACAATTCTGCTTAGAGCTGTTGAGGACGAGCTAAGCATCAACCCTGATGAAAACGTTGCTGCCAGAGAAAGCGGCAGAGCTTTCACTGTCAAACTGGCCAAAGACCTGAATGTAGCACTTGAGCAGGATAACAACCTGTCTGATCAGAAGGATATCCTGAGAGCCAGAGTTCTGGAATTAATCGAAGAATCAAATACAGCTTATGACGATGAAGCTGCCAGAAGATCCTGGAACAATGCAGTGGCTCATCAACTCAACATTGAGGATTATAGAGAAGATGCCATTATCAACGACCAGAACAGTTTGATTGAAAAAAAACTCCTGCAGCTGGACGATTTAGTTATCAATACAGGTCAGCCTGACGTTAATGAGCGCATTGCAGCCATTGAGAATGAGCTTGACAGGCAATTGACTCGTCTGGGCCCCAGACCCCGATACGTTCTTGATCGTGAGCTAGCCAATGCCAGACGAGCATTGGAAAATGCTGAAAACGGACTGAAAGAGGTTTACCGTGAACTTAAGACAATTAGTGGCAAACACGTATTATTTGCGGGAAAACGCAGTGATCTCCAACACCTCCCGGATCAAGACGACGCAACTCTCAATCGGCTAATGAAACAACTTCAGACCGGCTTTGGTCTGGCTGCAGGTGACGAACAAACGTCTGAAGAGCGATTAGAGGACATCAGACATTTCCTGCGGGAACACAGTACAGAAAAAAGAGATGAAATCATTGAGACACCCGGAGCCAGAGCAGATCTGGATATCCATATAAAAGAAGATGACCTCAGTTCACTGCAAAAAAATGATTACTTTTTTTCAGTTACAAGCCATAAAAAAAATCATGGTCCGGACGAAACCGGTACCCTTGAGGAAGCATTGGGTGAACTGCCTTTAGCCAGAAAAAAGTACACTCAGATCACAGAATTCCTGCGTGAGCACCACAAGAAATTTATGGACGTGATCAATGCAATGTCTGAACAGAGGGATGCACAAGAGAATCTGGATCGTAAACAACAGAAGATTATTGATTTTGGAGGCATCGATGAGGAGGCTAAAACCCTACATAAGCACGAAATGGTTGAGCTGAGTTTAATCCTGAAGCAGAAATGTGAAGCTGTATCAAAAGCAGAAGATGCTCTGACGAATTACAATGTAGCGTTTCTTGATACCACTGAAGAAGCCGTGGACCTTAAACCAGACACTTCTGACACCTTTAGACGACGACTTGATATCCTGAGAAACAGACAGGTACAACTGGGTGGTCATGATGGTACCGGCGGTGAGATCCGGCAACTGATTCAGGAGCAGGCCCGTCTGGAAGATGAGCTTGAACCCAGGAAAGCAAACATTGAGAGAATAAGGGAAGTCTTGAAGGCAGCAGAGGAAGCCGTCGAAAATGATGTCGCTCCCTCCCAATTCACACCCAGGCAGATAAAAGTCCTGACCGATATCCATGACTTCATGCAGCAGCACTCTCTCAAGAAACAAGCTCTGGAAGCCGCAATGGGTCTGGCAGAATTAGCGGAAAAACGCGGTGGGCTAATACCCTACTTTCCGGCTTTAGGTTTTGCCGATGAACTTCAACCGCTTCGCCTGATTGCATCGATCGGAGACGGGCTGACGCTTGATCAGGCCAGTCGGATTGTGGAAGTTTTCAAAAGTCTGAAAACGACCTTCCCGCCCCCTCTCAACCCTGGAAAAGATCAGCCTCTCAATGTCCCTAAAAAAGTCCATGAGCTTGTGGTCAGGGCCAGGCGCGAGCTGCAAAACGGGGCTCAACAATACGACGATGAAATTCGCGGCATGGGCAAAACAGCCATTCATTTCGTCGAGTGTGAACCAAAGGAGCTGAAAAGCTTTTCGGAATACTTCGCTGCCCATTCTGCCAGTGGTCACAAGATCATCACTCTGCTACGTGAAGGTCTGATCAGCAAGGTTGAACTTGAGAACTACATAAAGGCCGTCAGAAGTGTCGATGGTTATGAGCCAGTAGAAGAATTTGAACACCTCCTTGGCTACAGACGTGGCATCAAGTTAATCCACTTCAGAGCCGTTGTCCATGGGCTGTCCGAAAAGAGTGCTGAGGAATTCATGCAGAGTGCCTTTGCACCTGTGACTGTGACCACCACTGGCCCGGCGGGTATGAAGGCGTCTGTTGCCGGCATGAAAGAGTATGCAGCTGTGGTCATCGCCAACTACGTTCTTGACGATGTCGCCTTTGAAAACGGCCGCAAGACCGTAGCATTCCTGACTAATGTTCAGGATACTCTGACACCTTATGCCAATGCCGTTGGCGTGTCTGAATCAGAGCTGATCAAGGCTATCCATGACACATTGATGCAGACTCATGCCGCAGCGGTTGAGCAGCAACTGATTAAATACTGGATCAAACCTTCAGCCTTTCTGGTACAGGCTGTCACCTTGTACTTCTCCAGCTACAAACCTCTTCTGGTGACCCGGACCGTTCTGGAGGCTGCCAGACTGACCCTCTCAAACATAGCGTACCTCTATCTTCTGGATCTGACTAACAGGGGTGATTACACGCACAGGATGCTCATACCTTTCCAGCACTGGCTGGAACGCTACGGTGTTGATCCTGGCAGAACTGGCCAACATGCCTACCACAGCGGCATTGAACAGATCTCTGAAGTGGGCGGGCTGGCGATGCCATTGGGCAGGGTCGCTTCCTCAGTCATTCTGCTGAGAACCGGCTCTATGCTGTTTACCAGACAGTACAACGCCAACCC
>NZ_JAHHPS010000627.1:0-2333 GCF_024606275.1 Endozoicomonas sp. SESOKO4
CAATGACCTCAATGTTTTGAACTTTCATTCTAAAACCGGTTCTAAGCTTTCAATCTATTTTAAATGTCCTTACCCAGAGGATAAAAACTGACTTTGAAGGGACAGCCATGCACCCTTCGGACAACCATTCCAGTAATGACAACAGAGTAGTGGTTTTCTGTACAGGCTGTTTCTAAAACAACCTGCAATTAAGCGTGTTTTTGAAGATAGCCGATTTGAAAACAGGGTTTGTTAAGAACCTGATTAAAACTTTTACAGCGAGCTCTCAATGGAAAAGTTTCTTCCTGTCATTTTCCCGGAGCAAGGCTCTGTTTTTGCTTATTTTTACTGACCTCAATGTTATGAACTTTCGTTCTAAAACCGGTTCTAAACTAACAACCCATTTTAAATCCTCTTTCTAACCGGAGGTAAATACTGACTTTGAAGGAACAGATATGCACTTTACGAACAGAAATTTTGACGCTCCACTCCCGCCTGCACCAAAGATACCCAGACTGCTTGAAGCACCAACGGTTGTCAGTCTGGGCAGGGAAGTTAGTGTACAGGAAAAAGTTGAACCTACATTCTTCCATTTAGCCGAAGAGACACATGTCAAAATTATTCGCTATTTGGATTTTCGAAGCATTCACTGTTTAACAAAGGTATGCACATACCTTCGCTATCTTGTTAAAAAGAATAGAGCTCTGGAAAGAGCATGGTATCAGCGGTTTCCTTCACCATCCCGATATCAACTAAAGACCACCATCATGACAAAAGACAATCAACAACTCCGTGGTTGGTTAAAGCCTTTTGCGAATGGGAATACCGTCAAATCACTGGTTTTTCAAGAGAACCGAAAATGTATTTATTTTCCTGCTCCGTTCCTGTTCACCAACAGTAAACTGATGTCTCAATGTAAAAAATTCAACCTGGAGATAACAGCCAAAATCACCCATCTTGACGATGTCAATACAGCCATATTTAGTCCTGATAGCCGCCATTTGGTGACCGCCAGTATGGATAATACGGTAAAAATCTGTCGCCACAGGGCCAACGGATTCTGGATTCCAAGAGCCACCATTTCCCATAACAATTCGGTCAGTTCAGCCACTTTTAGTGCCGATAGCCGTCATATAGTGACTGCCAGTCTCGATTTCACAGCGAAAATCTGCGTTCAGGCTGACGATGGGTCATGGCAAGAAAAAAGCACTATTATCCACGGCAGACATGTCAACTCAGCCACCTTCAGTGATGATGGTAAACATGTGGTGACTGCCAGCGATGATTGCACGGCACAAATTCATGGGCAGGGGGACGGTGGGTCATGGGAAAGAGAGGCCATTATATACCCTGGTGGTCCAGTCAAATCAGCTAGCTTCAGTCCCGATGGCCGTGATGTGGTAATCGTCGGTAAAAATAACATGGTGAGCATCTATAGTCGGGAGGACAATGGGTTATGGAAACAAAAAATCGCCATCACCCATGAGGGTAGGATCACCTCAGCGACCTTCAGCGCCAATGGCCACCATTTGGTCACCACCAGTGAAGATCATACGGCGAAAATCTCTGACCTGCAGAAAGATGGATCATGGCAAGAAATAGCCACGATTTCTCACGAGGGTGCGGTCTACTCAGCTGCCTTCAGCGCCGACGGCCACCATCTGGTCACCACCAGTGAAGATCATACGGCAAAAATCTCTGCCCTGCAGGACGATGGATCATGGAAAGAAATAGCCACGATTTATCACGAGGGTGCGGTCTACTCAGCCAACTTCAGTACCGATGGCCGCCATTTGGTCACCGCCAGCGAAGATGGTACGGCAAAAATCTATGGTCTGGAGGCCCCTGAACGTTGGGTAGAAAAAACCACCATTACCCACAAAGGTTGCGTCCGATCGGCCGTCTTCAGTGCCAATGGTTGCCTTGTGGTGACGAATGCCCTGGGTGACAAAATAGTGAAAATTTATGGTCTTGGAGCCGATGGATCATGGGTAAAAAAAGCGATCATTTCCCACAAGAGGGTGGTCAGATCGGCCACCATCAGCGCCGATGTCCGATATGTGTTGACCATCAGTGATGATAACAAGGTGAGAGTCTTTAAACTAATGGAGGGAAGATTGATGGTCTAATGAACATAAAACCCGATAAAAAATTTCTTTCTATCCTTTTCCCGGATCAGGGTGTTGCTCTTTCCAAGTTTCACTGACCTCAATTTTCTGAACTTTCACTCTCAAACCAGGTCTAAGCGTTTTAATGAATTTTAAATGTCCTTTCTAACCGAGGATCAATACCCACTTTCAAGGAACAGTCATGCACTCTACGGATAAACATTCCAGGATTGACGTTTCACTCCC
>NZ_JAHHPS010000628.1:0-18232 GCF_024606275.1 Endozoicomonas sp. SESOKO4
AATTTCTTGCAATCCTCGCTACGGACGCTTAAGTCCGACAGGCTGCTAGATGAATATTGAGCAGCATGCCTCAAAACTTATTGTGAAAGCCTGCTGTTAGAGAATAACGGGCGTTCGTCACTTGATAAAAATAGTGAAAAAAAAGAGAAAGTTAGACAATGCTGGAGATTTATCTGAACGGAATGTTATTAAGCGGTGGTTTGATCATAGCCATTGGCAGTCAGAATGCTTTTTTACTGGCTCACGGCTTACGTCGAGAGTCTCCTGTTCTGATTGCCACCCTATGTGCAGTTTGTGATGCCTTGCTAATACTGGCTGGTGTTATGGGTCTTGGTACTCTTATTCAGAGTAGTAATACACTGCTTGAACTAGCCCGCTGGGCAGGCGTTGTTTATTTGACCGGATTTGGCCTGATCTCACTGCGGCGCAGTTTCAAAACTGAGCAGCTCAAGGCTGAAGGGCAGGTGCAAAAATCGGTTCGGGCTATTGTGCTTTCAACTCTGGCGGTCACCCTGCTTAACCCGCACGTTTACCTTGATACGGTCATTTTATTAGGCAGTATTGGTGCTCAGTACGGTGAACAGCGTGGTTATTTTGTACTAGGGGCTGTCACCGCATCACTCATCTGGTTCTATGGGCTTGGGTTCGGTGCTGTGAAGCTGGCTCCTCTGTTATCCCGCCCGTTGGCATGGAAAATCATTGATCTGGTGATCTGTCTGATTATGTTCAGCATGGCTCTGAGTCTGGTGCAAATGGACCTGGTGCATATTTTATAACCTTTCTGTCTAATGAATTATGCTTCCGGGTTTCATTTCATTGACTATTTTGAAGATCAAGTACTTTTTTCTTAACAACTGGATGGGTGGTTACTGTCCGATCGGACAGAATCTTTGCTAAGGGTTCTATGAAAAAGGGTTGATCCGATGAGACTCAGGCTCGTAAACAGTGTCGTCTTGTTCTTGCTCAGTGTGTTCTGCTCACTGGCTTTAGCCAAGACCTATTCAGACAATCTGGTGCTGGTGGTCTATGAAAGTAATGCTGAGGTTAATATGGTGCTGGCCTCGGCAGACAATCCCGAGAAGGTACTGGCCAGCTCGGTGGCCTCTCCGGTTCATGTCACTTACAGTCGGTCAAAGGATGAGGAAGACTATTATGAGGCTTCACTCACCGGTATGGGTCATCCGGGCAATCTGGTATTTCGTGATTCAGAAACGATTCTGTTTGCTAATGCTCTTGATAATCTCAGGAAATCAGCCCGCTTCCATTGGCTTGATCTGAAGGATGATGACACAATCAAGCTTGACGCCGTTTTCGTCGGTATTGCCGGGTATAAAGACCATCACAAAAAAGCCCTTGTGGTGGGTGACCGAGTCGTCTTCAAAGAGCAGTACATTCGCGAGAACATGGAAGAGGTTTTGAAGCTCCGTCATTTCCAAATGTCCCCCGATAAGCAGTTACAAATGGATTCAGATACCCGTCTGATGGCCAAACTGGCCAAACAGAAAGCGGGTGAAGACGTCGAGTTAAGGGATCTGGATTTTATTCAACTGACTACCTATGCCATCGGTTACAGAATTCGGGATGGTGTAATGCGACATGATCGGGTGACCTATGACAGTGAGGGCGGGGATTATGAATATGGCGTAGCTATCCAGGTATTCTTCCTTGATCAACTGCCAGCAGCCTGTACAGCCAGTGATTTTGACACACTGGATCTGAGGCATGTACCGGTTCTGAAAGCCATGAATGCTATGCCAACCGTTGATGTTTATAGACACGCACCTAAGGGTGAATACCTCGCCTACCCTGATCTGGGCTATAGCAAAGCGGAACAGGCGCGGTTGAATACTACACTGCCTACCAGAAAATTTAATCACCTGTTTGTTCGCTTGAAAGATAGGAAAAATGAAGCCGGCTATCTGGGCTTCTGGGTGTTGCAGCAGAATAAAGTGCCAGAGGGTGTCACTGAAAAAGACTGGTATGCCGGTCAGGATACGCTAACCCAATGTGCCAAGACTACCTTTATTCCAGCCATCAAAAGAGTGGTAGAGGGGCTGAGCGAACAGGGTATTGGTAAGGATAAAGATGGTGCTAATCTGCCTCTGATTATGGTGGGAGAGTTTCCGCTGGGGCAGACAGCGCGGATGAGAGAGGCACTTAATGAGATTCTGAGCGAGGAAGATCTGAGGCGCATTGTCTGGTTGAAACCTCACGAGTACCGGCAGCTTCTGGCAAAAGCGGGTATCAAGCTGGTCAGGAGAAAGAAACAGGAGTCACCTTGTGCAAGCAAGTCAGGCAACTTCTGTTTTTCAGCTGATCCGTTATAAAAGGGGGGAAGACAACCGCGATGCATTGGAGCAATCTCATAAAACGAGTCTTATAGACTTCTTTGGTAGGAATATCACAAGCCTATAGAACTTGTCTGCAGATTGCGTAATGGCTGCAATTCGTTCGGCTCCATTTCTGATACCGTCGGTTGTCTTTTGAACTTCTTGATCGCCAGATAGACTGCGATGGTTGCAATCACAACAACAGCAGTGCCTCCTGCAGCAGCCACAGTTCCCCAGGGTGTATCCTCTGCCGATCCTGAAGCTGATGTTGAGGCTGATTGCGAAGCTGACCCCGCAGCAGCCAGAGCAGTAGGGGCTTTTTGGTGATTGAAGAATTCAAGGCCCAGAGAAATTTCTTGCATTCGTACCTCCGTCTTCCGGCCATCCTCCCTAATCTCATCGTTTTCAGTGGCCAGATAAGCCTTATTACCCACAAAAATCGGGCGCAGAGACTTTGTTGGTGCAGGTTTAAATGTGGTGGCGAAACGATGGATGTTGACTTGATTTTTATAAGTAAGCGCTGATAATCGTCCATCGCTGTTGTAAATAATGGCGTGCAAATAATCTTTCGTTGTCATCAGCTTCACGGCTGCAAATGAGTCTGGTGTGCGGGAAGAAAAATCAATCTCATCTTCAATAATAAAAGCGCTATCCATCTGTCCATTGTCAGTGGCAAACCGGCGAATAGACAGTCTCCCTTCCTCACGGTTGAATAGGGCAACGTAGGCGTGGTTTTTTTTGATCAGGACGTCCTGCTGGCTGTTGACTGAGTCAATATCATCGTCAATGGCGTTGATTCTTTCTTCGCCATTATTGCCAAAAGAGGCAGAGGGGGTTAGCTGTTTACTGTCGTACTGTCTGATAAACAGGGGATGGTTGGCATGTTCATCACTTATGCCTAACACATAAAAGTGTTCGCCATCGGGTGAGAGCTCCAGATTAAGCGCTTGCTCCTTATCAAGCCGCCCACTGTTTTCAGGATACTTTCTGGAAAGCATGCGCTCTCCCTGGCGGTAACGTCCGACAAACAGGCTGTTATCGATGGTTCCCGTTAAATACATAGCACCCTGATGAAAAGCGGTATCACTTATTTGAAGATTCTCAGGGAATTCGTCGCTATGTATTCTGACTCCTCTTCTGGATCTGTGTCTGTCAGTGACATCTAACCTGAACAAGATCGTTTTTTCTGAAGGTGTTGTTGAGATAAGGTCAAGGTGAGAGCCTTTGGTTTCATGAACAACCTGCCCTGCCAGAGGCTGGTAGCCCACCAGCATATTTCTGAAACGGGACTGGACGGGGAGGTATCTCACAATACCGCACCAACCAAATCCGTGATCCGGTTCAGAGCCTTTATAACGAACCAGGATAATTTCTTGACGAGGTTCTTTCCAGCGCGACTTAGGCTTAATGACAACGTAAATTCGCTGGGTTTCGGGGTCATACACCTGGAAGAGAGGTTTGCCCTCCAGTGACGGGCAGATAGGCTCGGAGTCGCTTAAATAAGCTGTGGAGGATGTACTGGATTTACTGTGAGTCAAGTCCTTATACGACGAAGGATTTGTAGATGGCGGAACTGACGAAGTTGACGGGGCTGACATGATGCTCTTTTCCTCGCTGCAGTCAAATCCGCCCTGTGTGCAATCAACTCCGGCCAACAATGTTTGTGGTTTGGAGAATGCTTTTGGAAACGGTAGATAGCCATCCTGACCGTTCCAGACAGCACGATTGAAAGAGGTAGCATTATTGGAACCACCGGGGTCTGCAAACTCATTCAGTACTGTAGGAAACCGGTTGTTTGTCTGTTTGGTGCCATTTATTCGGGCAAGTTCACGGTAGGGGGTGTTAATGCCTTTAAGCATTGGCAGCTGCGATGCATCACCGGCATTCCAGAGTGTGCTGCTCAAACCGGTCAGGTTTGATTTGAGAGCGTTTTTCGATACTCTTACGACACCTACATTATATCCTTCCTGACCACCAAAAGTACGATGAAACTTTGTGAATGTATCCAGATTATTCTTAATACGCTCTCTCATCCAAACTTTTGCCACTGCTCCGCTTGTGCCGTAATAGCCTCTCCTCTTAGCTTCAAGTGACCCGGTATTGACATTGTTGTAAACCAAGACCGGATTGACAGGCGCGTCAGCAACTCCGGAAACGCCACCGACGTAATCATAATCTTTCGAAATGACCGCTCCGGCATTAAGGTTATCCTGAATGCTCCCGACCTCAACGCCTCCTGCAATACCTCCGGCATATGATGACCAGCTATCAGTATTGACAGTTCCGGTATTTACATTTTGAACAACAGTAGCATTGTACACTTGCCCCGCTATTCCACCGGCGTGTGTACGATCATAGTTGTTGAAAATGCTGCCTGTATTGAGGTTTTTGCTGACCAAGGTTTGCCCGGATGCCCTCCCCACTATTCCACCCCTGTTTCCTGCATGTTTAACGTAGACGATACCCGGATCATCTGTGGATGACATTTTTCCAGTGTTCAGGTTATTTGATACTCTGGCTGCTGCTGCCTCTCCTGCAATCCCCCCGGAACTTTCGGTATGGCTAACAGTGACGTCGCCGACATTCATATTATTGAGAGCAGCGCTTCTTTTCAGTGTTCCGACAATGCCACCGGCAGGCGAGGAACCTGCACCCCCGGAGATGATCGCTCCGGTATTCAGGTTATTTGAAATGGTAGATGTCTGATCGGCCAATCCAGCGATACCACCTGTGCTGGCGCTTGATGCTGTGATTACAGTGCCGGTGTTTACACTGTCGTGTATGACGCTGTCTGAAACACTGCCTGCCAGACCTCCGGCATGACTGTTAGAAAACTTCGTTTTGATGGTTCCGTCATAATTGACCACCTCTTCAATCCTGCTGCCTTTCAACTCTCCCACAAGCGCACCTGTCGGGCTCCTAAACCCGGCACCGGTCACTTTTGGCTGTTTTAACAGGATCCGCCTGATGATGCTGTTATTTAATGACCCGAACAAGCCGGTTGCAGTTTTATAGGCTGACGTTGAAACCTCAAGGCCAGAAATGACATGGCCGCCGCCATCCAGATTGAGAGAAAACGGAACGGAGACATTGCCAACGGGTTCCCAGGGAATGAGGCTCAGGTTGATATCACTGATCAACCGATAGTCACCTTCGACCGGGTGGTCGGCATTCAGATATTGATTGAAATTATTATTGTCCAGCTCGATAGTGTCGGCCCAGCTTTCCCAGTTTGGAATACAAACGACAAGTAACAGCAATAGTACAGACGACTTTTTGTTGATAGTCAGTAGCCGATTCTGATTTCTTATCAGACTTTTATTCATTGAAGAACTACCGTAGAGATAATGATAATAAATAATCGTACCCGTCTATATAGACCATGTGATGTCATCATGCAGAAAGATGCAGAGAACCGTGAGAAAGCTTCTGTTTGAGTAGGGGGTATCAGGGGGAATTTCCTGGTTTGTTTTTGGCTGAGATGATTGGACATTCCAGGGGCTCATTCGCCGGTTCCTGAGAATAGACATTATTGGGTTTCCACATCCTGTTGAATTAGTTCTTTTTTGAACCAGCTCTTGGCGAGTTCGTAAAATGCAACCGTTCCAAGCAGTAAAGTACACCCTGCAAAAAAACCCGTTATAAATCGAGTATTTACCCCAGACGATAAAGTGGCAGGGAATTCTTGAGGACTCAAGTTTTCAAGACCCAGAAAAACTTCCTGCATCCGTACCTGCCTGCTACCCTCCTCAATATCAGCAACTTCAACCGCCAGATAGGCTTTATTACCCAAAAAAACCAGACGCATAGACTCCGCTGTCGCAGGTTTAAATGTGGTGTCGAAACGATGGACTTTGACCTGATCTTTATAAGTAAACACGGACAGTTGTCCATCACTGTTGTATATAATGGCGTGCAAATGATCTCCCGTTATCATCAGCCTGACGGTTACAAACGAACCCGGTGTGAGGGGAGAAAAATCAATCTTGTCGTCAATAATAAAAGCACTATCAATCTGTCCATTGTCGGTGGCAAATCGGCGGATAGAAAGTTTCTCTCTCTCAGGGCTGAATACGGCAACGTAGATTTGATCTTTTTGTATCAGGATGTCCTGCTGACTGTTGATCGTGTCAAAGTCATTGATGGTCATTGCCTCTCTACCATTGTTGCCAAAAGAGGCGACGGGGGTTAGTTGTTGACTGTCGTACTGTCTGATAAACAGAGGATAGGGCACATCGTCATCACTTTTGCCTATTACATAGAGGCGTTCGCCATCTGGGGAGAGCTTTAGATTGAGTCCTTGTTGCTCATCATATTGGCCAAAGTTTGCAGAATACTTTTCAGAAAAAAAGAATTTTCGTTGGTGATAGCGGCCAATAAATAAGCTGTTATTGATTTTCCCTGTTAAATACATGGCATCCTGATGATGAGCAATATCATTAATTTGAATATTCTCTGGAAATACGTTTTTAATGACACTGAATCGTGCCCGGTATCTTTGGATATCACTCAACGGGAACTCGAACAGCGTCGCTTTTCCTGACTTTGACATTGCAACAATATTGAGGGAAGAGCCGAGCTGAGAGCCTTCGGTTTCGTAAACAACCTGCCCTGTCAGAGACTGGTAAGAAGCCAGCATTCCGGAGTGTTTGGTAGAGGTTGTATAGGTCACAATGCCGCACAGACCAAATTGTTTATCCAGTTCACGGCCTTTGTAGCGAGCCAGAATAATTTCTTTAGAAAACGATTCAGGTTGAATGACGACGTATACCTGCTGGTTTGCCGGGTCATACGCTTGAAACAGGGGCGTGCCTTCTGGTGGCGGGCAGTTAGCTGGCAGGCTGGGCGAATGGGTTTCATAGGGCTGCATAGCTGACGGAGTTTTATCCTCGCTGCAATCAAACCCCCCTTTTGTGCAGTCAATCCCAGCCAGTAATGTTTGTGGTTTGGAGAAAACGTTTAGAAACGGTAAAGAGCCATCCCGACTGTTCCAGACAGTACGATCAAAAGAGGTGGCATTTGCAGCACCACCGGGATCCGCAAACTCATTCAGGGCCGACGGGAACTGATTGTTTGTCTGTTTGGTACCATTTATTCGGGCAAGTTCACGGTAGGGAGTATTAATGCCCTTGAGCATCGGCAGCTGTGATGCATCACCGGCATTCCAGAGCGTGCTGTCTAACAGGGTTACGTTTGATTTGAGGGTACTTTTCGATAGTCTTATGATACCTATATTACGCCCACTACCTCTCTCACTGGTCCATTGATACTTTGTGAAAGTATCCAGGTTATGCTCAATGGCACCTGCCTTCCAAACTCTGCCAGCTACCCCGCTTACGTAGCAGTGGCTGTCCCGGGCTTCAACCGAACCTGTATTGACATTGTTGTACACTGAGGTTGAAAGAGTGGCAGCTCCGGTAATAGCCCCTAAGTGACCGCCAGCATCTTTTGTCATGATTGCTCCGACATTCAGGTTGTCCCGAATGCCTGAACCTTCAGCTTCTCCGGTAATCCCTCCGGCAGATGACTGAAAGTCGTGAGTAGTGACCGTTCCGGCATTAACATTTTGAACAACAGTAGTGTTGACTACATCCCCTGCTATTCCTCCTCCATAGGTACGCCAATCCCTTGTAAAAATGCTACCCGTATTGAGATTTTTGCTGACCAGGCTTTGCCTGGAGGCATGCCCCACTATTCCGCCACTGCTTCCACCTAGCCTACAGAAGGCTCTGGAGTAATCCGAGGCAATTTTTCCGGTGTTGAGGTTATATAATGCCTTCGCAGCTTCTGCTTTTCCTACAACGCCCCCGGAATATTCGGTAAAGCCAACATTAACTTCACCGGTATTAAGATTGTTGTTAGCAATGCTGTCGCTTTTCAGGGTTCCGACGATGCCACCGGCGGGCGAGGAATGTAAATTTCTGGAGACTATTTTTCCTGTATTCAGATCATTTGACAGGGAAGATATCTGATCGCCCAATCCTGCAATGCCGCCTGTGCTGGCGGATCCGGTTGTGAAAACGGTGCCGGTGTTCACACTATCATGTATGACGCTATCAGAAACACTGCCCGCTATACCTCCGGCATGACTGCGAAAACCGGTTGTTTTGATGGTTCCGGCATAATTGACCACCTCTTCAATCCTGCTGCGTTTTAACATGCCCACAAGTGCACCGGCCGGGCTTGTATTTCCGTAGCTGGTGACTTTTGGCTGTTTAAACAGGATCTGCCTGATAGTGCTGTTCTGTAAGGACCCGAACAGGCCTGAGGGAGTATTATCTGATAACGTTGAAACTTCGAGGCCGGAAATAACGTGGCCGTTGCCAAGCAGAATGACAGAGAACGGATTGGAGGTATTGCCGACGGGTTTCCAGGGAATGAATCGGCTCAGTTCAATATCACTCATTAACCGATAGCGACCTTCCACCGGATGGTCGGCATTCAGATATTGATTGAAATTATTATTATCTAACCCAATAGTACTGGCCCAATTGTTCCAGTTTGGAAAACATACGACAAGTGACAGTATCAATGCAGGTGGCTTTTTGTTGATAATCAGGCTTTGCCGATTTTGGTCTTTTATCAGGTTTTTATTCATTGAGGCATTACTGCAAATGATAATAAATACTCGTATTACCATCCGTATGTATAGACCACAATGAGTCATCATGCAGATGACCGTTGAAAAACTTCAATCCGAGCCTTCAGTAACAGCAAAGATTGCCAGAAAAAGCCAGCCCAGCATTAATGAGACGCCACCCAGAGGAGTGATCGCACCCAACCAGCTGATTTCTGTGAGGGCAAGAATATAAAGACTGCCGGAAAAGAGGATGATACCTGCCAGAAAGAGTCTGGCGCACCATTTCAGTTTTCCGGAATCTTTGAAGTGGATGGCTAGAACGGCTACCAGAATCAGAGCCAGACTGTGGTAGAACTGGTAATCAGTCGCTGTTGCCCATACTTCTATATAACGTTCGGAAAGTTGCGTTTTCAGGGCATGAGCACCAAATGCGCCCAGAGCCACAGAGATTAGACCGCAGAGGGCGCCGGACAACAGGTAGCGTCGAGTCATTTTTTGTCCGTAACTTTTGAAGGCAACAGATCAACAACACTGCCCGCTGCGAGTCTCAATCCTTCCTGAAAGTACAGAGAGCTTTTTTCATGATCATCCATGTGAGCCAAAAGACGTCCCAGCTCGTTATAGGTATCGATCCGTTTACTCAGTCTCAGGCTGGCTTCAAAGTACTCCCTGGCTTTACCCCAGAGTTCATTACGGAGAGACAGGCGACCCAGAGTGAGTAGAAGATCGGCGTCGTTGGGTCTTTCATTGAGCATGGTTTCGGCAAAATGCAGCTGCTTACTCACATCCTTGCCCTTGATTTTTCCATAAAGCAGAGCCATGTCACCGCTGTAGTGTTTCTTCAGATTGTCCCTAAGCAGAACTTCTGCTTTCTCTTCTGCTCCCAGATCCGTCAGGCACTTTCCATACCGGTAAATCATGGCGGAATTATGCTTCTGGTTGGACGACAGACTGTTCCAGATTTGGGTTGCAGGTTTTATTTTCTGATCCAAAGAGGTAAAACTTCGTCCATTATTAAAGGCCTGATTGAATAGAGCTTCAAAGCACTGAAGCTCAATGGTCCGATACTCTTCATCGGAAACGACTTTTTGCTTTTTCAGCTTGGGTAAAAGAGCCGCGAGAGATTGCCAGTCATTGAGGCGGGTATAGGTCTGTTTCAGCATTTTCAGAACATAGGCATGTCGTGGGACTTGCTTGTGCAGCTTGGTCAGGGTGGCCAGTGCCTGCTCCAGTTGACCTGATGAGAGCTGAAGCTGAGCTTGGGTAATGCCAATAGCCAACTCTGCACCGGGCTCCTTGTGATCGGCCTGACGGAGGTATTCGGCAGAGGCTTCAAGGTCACCGTTTTCATGAGCTGCACGAGCTGCGGCAAGATAATTCAGTAAAGGTGAGGAGCCATAGTCAGCAGCCTGCGAAAGCAGTCGCTCAGCTTTCTTCCAATGCCCCTGAGTGAACTCGACAAAGCCCCGGGTTGTCAGTTTACGGGCTCGTCTTTCTTTGGCACTGGACGTCATTGGATAGATAAAACCTGTGACGTCGAAAATGAGCCTCAGGATGATCCAGACCAGCCAGAATGCACCTATGGCAAGCCCAATCAACAGAAAAAGTCCCCACAATGTGCTTTCGAACGTTGTCTTGTTGTACGAGATAAGCACATAGCCGCTGTCATGGATCATGACGTTTGCCAAGCCAAAAGTAATGCCCAGAATCGCCAGGAAGATGATAAAACCCTTCATGTTTCTGGCTCCTCTGAAGAGTCAGCAGGTGCTTGCGGGGGCTGAGAATATTCTGACTGGTTTTCAGTGGCTGTCTGATCAATCCCTTCAGGTGTTTTTTCGATTGAGCTGTTCTGAACAGTCTGTGCACTCTCTGAGGATTCAGTTTGCCCCGAGGTGTTTTTTTCATTCTGCGGGGTCTCAGTTATCAGGCTGGATTTCAGCAAGTTCAAAGCACGGCTGATATTGACGGTGACAGGTTTTACGGTGACTTTGTCCAGAGCCTTCAGCTCGTCCAGCATTGCGGTGGCCTGAGCCCCTGACAGCGAGAAGTATTTTTCTATCCAGTCTGAAGCCTGTTGCAGACTACTGTTGTAGATCGCCTGCTCTCTGGAGAGAACTGACAACTTGGCCTGTTCCAGCATTAGCTGAAGGTTTTGGCGAATCAAAATATTCTCTTCGGGTGACAACAGTGACGTGATTTTTTGATCACGATCCGGGGTGAATCTGAACAGCCGGACAAAGCTCTCCCGGGTATTGTTCAGCATTGAGAGGGCGACAGTCTGCCAGTCGGTGGTCTCTGAAGATGGAGTAGATGGAGCGCCTGTGGATGGCGTCTCAGAGGGCTTTGATACCGAGATTGAAGCTGATTTCAGGGGCTCTTTTTCCATCAGGGGCAGTTCGTCAATCTGCTGGGTGAGCGCTTCAAGCTTCAGGTAAAGACCTTCCTGATCAAAATCCGGGAGGCTGTTAAGAGAAGCAATATCTTCTGCCAGAGCTTCCCTCACGGGATACAAATTGTAGTTGTCCAGCTCAAGCAGCATTTGATCAGCACTGTTAAGGAGAGCCTTGGCTGAGTGGGTATCAGATGTCATGAGCAGGCGCTGATTGGCCAGTCTGAGCAGGTATTCTACTTCTGCCAGCTTCCAGCCATCCTGACTGTTGCCGGTGAGTTCCTGAAGGCTTCTGGTCAGACTGTCGGTGCGCTTCAGCAGGCGTTCACTTTGACTTTGCTGTTCGTCGAGTCCGGTTTTGATGGGCGTGAGTTCACCGTTTATTTCAGTGAGTCTGGCCTGAACCCGTGCAATCTGGGTTTGTTGCTGTTCCTGTCCTGCTATCAGAGCGGGTTGCTGCTGCTCCCATTGCATGAACCGCCAGCCAATACTGCCACTTAAACCCAGTGCAATAACCGCAATCAGCAAGGCCAGGATAGATAGTTTACCTCCTGGTTTTGATGCTGATTGTTGAGGCTGTTTTCCGGAGCCTGTCGATGTCGACTTGCTAACCTGTTTTTTTGAAGGCTCTCCAGACCTGGCCCGATGTGTCGGTTCAGCTTGCTCGAGTTTTCTGGCGTTCTGATCTTTCTTGCTCACGTTAACCCTTCGCTGTTAATCAGGTTCAGTACCGAGACCATGGCGTGATTGTTGGCACCCTGAGCGGTATAAACCCGTTTGAATGCTTGAGCCTCTGGCATTCTGGCAATTCTTTCGCTGGGAACCACCAGACAGCACTCCTGACTTAAAGCAGGAGAAAGGTAGTCTGTGGTATTGGCCAGAATCTCACCACTGCTGGTCAGTATGACATTAATAGCATGATCTTTGATCAGTCTGTTCAGATAATCTTTCGGGTAGTCCGGCTTCTGGCGTTCATAAACTTCCAGGCAATCCACCCGGGCTCCCCGATTACTGAGGGTAGTCTCCAGCAGCTCTCTGCCGCCTTTGCCTTTCAGAATGAGTATCTTTTCTCCGCTGACCTGCTGAAGACTCTCCAGTTGCAGCAGGGCTTCGCTGTCTCCGGGCTTTTGTCGTACTTCCGGGCAGGCGGCCTCAATGTTGTTGCTATTTAGCCATTGTCGTGTTTTTGGGCCGACGGCATACCAGTCGATCTTCAGGGGCATTTGTGGCCAGTAATTCTCTATGTGCTCCAGGCCCAGTCTGGCGGCATTCTGGCTGATGGCAATGATTTTACCGTATTGATCCAGCTGTAATATTCGGTCTCGCAGTGCCTGACTCTCTGCCACCGGCTGAATATGGATCATCGGCAAAGACCATGCCATGGCCCCCTGATTCTGAATCATGGCAACCAGTGGTTCAGCCTGCTCCCTGGGGCGAGTGACCAATGCTCTGATCTCACGATTGTTTATCATGACATGGCTCACATTAATGCAGCAACTCTGCGAGAATGCGGTCTGCACCTTGCTCCAGCAAGGATTCTGCCAGCTGGACACCGCCTTTCTCCCCATCGGAAGGTGCACAATAGACTTCTGCGCTCAATATGACTTTGCCGTCCGGCTGACCCACCAGACCCCGGATGAAGAGCTGATCGTTGATGAGTTCAGAATAGCAACCAATAGGTACCTGACAGCCGCCATTTAATTTTCGGTTCATGGCTCTTTCCGCAAGCACTCGTGTGGCTGTTTCTTCATGATGCAGTGGGGCCAGAAAGTGTTTCACCGCTTCATCGTTTGAACGAATCTCAATACCCACTGCACCCTGGCCTGCCGCTGGCAGACTCAGTTCAGGGGGAAGCGCCGTTTTGATCCGGTCTTCCATTCCCAGTCTGATTAACCCCGCTGCCGCAAGAATAATGGCGTCATACTGACCATCGTCAAGCTTGTTCAGGCGTGTGTTGACGTTGCCTCGCAGGAATTCAATCTTCAGATCCGGTCTTTTTGCCAGAATCTGGCATTGGCGGCGCAGACTGGATGTGCCCACGATTGCGCCTTCAGGCAGCTCGTCCAGCTGGTTATAAGTGTTGGAAACAAACGCATCCAGTGGGTTTTCACGAGGACAGATAGCGGCCAGTCCAAGCCCCTCCGGAAGCTCCATAGGAACATCTTTCATGGAGTGCACGGCGATATCGGCCCTGTTCTCCAGCATAGCTGTTTCCAATTCTTTTACAAACAGGCCTTTGCCACCGACTTTGGCCAGAGGTGCATCCAGAATTCGATCACCCTTGCTGGTCATTTTGACCAACTCCACCCGGATACCCGGATGAAAGTGCTCCAGACGCTCTTTGACGTATTCAGCCTGCCAGAGGGCCAGGGCGCTTTTTCTTGTAGCGATGCGGATGGTTTTCATGAAGAGACTTTCAATCAATAAAAAGGACAACGATGGCTGAATGGCGCTTTAAAGCCTGCGGAATGGTCTACTCGGTAACGGGTTATGGCCAGTATACAGGTTCACTCATCATTGAAGAGATTCAGTGTTTGGGATAATACGATAGTCTTTAGTTGTGACCAACATTTACTTTCTTACCAAGCGGTTGATGGAAGAGAAAATAACCACTAGGTTGTTAATCCAGCGGAGGAGTTTATGACAGACCTTTATAGAACCGACTATATGCTCTGGGTGGAAGAGCAAAAAAAGCTGCTGGCTGCCAGACGTTTTGATGAACTTGACCTTGAAAATTTGCTGGAAGAATTAGCAGATATGGGAAAAAGTGAGCCAAGGGCTTTCAAGAGACATCTTATTCAGTTACTGAGCCACTTGTTAAAATGGGACTTTCAGCAGAATCAGGTCAATGACCTCAGGGGTATGGATCATTGGTTTCGCAGCTGGGTGGATACGATTCAAATTCAGAGGTATGCCGCAGCAGCAGTCCTGGCAGATAATCCCAACCTGCAGTCAAAACAACAGGCCATTTACCTTGAAGCCTATCAACAGGCCCGAATACTGGCTGCCAAGGGCTTGAACAGTTATGTAGATTCAAGACATTTTGCATCGAAAGATTTCCCTGAAGATTGTCCGTGGAGCCTTGAGCAGGTTATGGGTGAAGACTTTTTGCCCGAAGCCAGACTCAGTTAAGCCCGGCACTCACGGGCTTCAAAGCGATTGCATGAACTTCTTCATCAGTGGCACATGTCTGCGGCTTACTGAAAGAGGCTTGTCGACGCCACTGAGTTGGATAAAGAAGTGGCCCTGCTCGTCACGAATCATCCTTTCTATGGCCTTTCTGGCCACCAGAGCATTCCTGTGGACTCTAACAAATCTGGAACTAAACTCGGACTCCAGATCTTTCAGTGGGTCATCAATGAGCACTTCCCCGTTCTTGTGATAAACCGTGATGTATTTGCTGTCTGCCATAAAATAGTAGATATCATCCAGAGGCACCAGCTCTATCCCTCTGAGCGTTTTGGCCGCGATGTGGCTGCGGGCATTATCATTCAGGTCTTCTTTAAGGCTCGCCAGCTGCAGTCGATTAACTTTAGCAGCGCCAATCAGCGCTTGTTGCAGATCTTCGATCTTTACTGGTTTCAACAGATAGCCAACCGCCTGAACCTGAAAAGCTTCAATGGCGTGAGTATCATAAGCGGTACAGAAAATGACAGCGGGCGGACGCTCCAGCTTGCTGATATGAGCGGCTGCTTCCAGACCTCCCATAACAGGCATACGAATATCCATTAAGACAATATCTGGCTGGTATTTACGACAAAGCTCCAGAGCTTCTATGCCATTACCTGCATCGTACTCCAGAGCCTGAAAGCCCTCTAAACGTCCTAACAGGTGTCGCAGGCGGTCTCTTGCCAGCGGTTCATCATCGGTGATCAGTATGTTCATGGTTATTGCCACCGTAAGGGTAAGTGATCAATGTTTCAAACTCCTGAGTATCTCCACTCTCACCCTCAAACAGCTGAGCTTTTACACTGGCTTTGTTACCAAAAAGCATATTCAGTCGGGAGCGGATATTGGCCAGAGCCAACTGATTTCCCTGAGCCCCTTTGGCAAAGCTGGAAGGGTTACTCTGAACCGGGTTTCTGACTCTGATAGTGATGTTATCGTTGCTCCTGCCAATATCTACACTCACAGTGCCACCTTTTTCCAGTGGCTGGATGCCGTGATAAACCGCATTTTCAACAATGGGCTGCAATGTGAGGGGGGGAATGAGAACGTCCTCAGGGATTAACTCAATATTCCACCGGGTTTGCAGACGGCGTCCCAGTCTGTGCTGTTCAATTCTCAAATAGCGCCGACAAAGCTCGATCTCTCGACTCAAGGCAATGCTCTTGCCATGCTCCTGAAGGCTGGAGCGAAAGAGATCCGACAAATCTTCAACGGCCTGCTCTGCCTTGTCCTGGTCAATATGAATCAGGCTGGCGATGATGTTCATCGAGTTAAAAAGAAAGTGAGGGCGAATCCGAGCCTGCAAAGCCTCAAAGCGAGCGGCATGGCTGGCTTTCTGCTCTTTCCTGGCTTCCTGTTGGACGTAGAAATAGCGCAGAAGCATGGCTGTAATGATCAGAGCGACGGTGACATGCCTGACCAGCTGGTTCCATTCCGGATAGATATCAATAAAAGCATCCCGCCATAGAAACCACTGCGCCGCGAGAGTGAATACCAGAGTGATGATGCCCACGACACCAAGGCAGCTGCTGATGATAACCGTCAGTTTCTGACGCTTCAGAACTGGCCTGAGCCGGCATAGAACAGCGCCTGATACCAGAGATATCCACTGGACAAATAGGGAAGTCATGGCCAGACGATTCCAGTCCAGGTCGTCCGGGGCGGGCAGAGTGAGTACCTGGATCAGGACAAAAAGCTCAGACACCAGAACCAGCATAAAGACGGCACCGGGGGAGCATAAATCCGGCAGGAAAAAGTCGTCATCGTCCTGAATTCTGTTGGCTTTAAATAGCAAGAGGGAGCATCCTGTCTCTGGTGTCTTTAGATTTATAATAATTCGTAAAAATAGAATAATTATTCTTTTTGGGTTGGGCGCGCTATCTAAAATCACCCAGTTACCTCTATAATGCCGGAGCCAGCTTCAGTCATCCACAGTCTGGCTATAAAAATCAGCAGATTGACGTTGCGGGCATCAGGAAGTTGGCCTGCAGAATGCGAAACAGCCATGAGCCGGAAACAGCCGTGAGCCGGAAACAGCCATGAGCTCATTAAAGAAAGAGGTAGAAAATGTCCGATAGCAGCAATCAGCAGTGGGGTGGAAGGTTCAGCGAAGGCGTGGATGCATTTGTTGCTCGATTCACTGCCTCTATTGATTTTGATCGTCGCCTTTATCGTCATGATATTGAAGGCTCGATGGCTCACGCTCGAATGCTGCAAAGAACAGGCATTCTGAGCCAGGAAGAGCTGTCTGTCATTCTGAGTGGGCTCGAAGGTATCCTGGAAGACATCGAAAACAACAACATCGACTGGTCTATCGAGCTGGAAGATATTCATATGAATATTGAAGCCAGACTGACAGACAGAATTGGTGATGCGGGTAAGAAACTGCACACCGGGCGCTCCAGAAACGATCAGGTGGCAACCGATATTCGTCTATGGCTCAGAGAAGAAATTGACCATATAAGTAATGAGCTGAAACGGTTGCAGACAGGTCTGGTCAATCTGGCAGAGCAGGAAGCTGACACTATTATGCCGGGCTTCACTCATCTGCAAACGGCACAACCGGTGACATTTGGACATCACCTGATGGCCTGGTATGAAATGCTGGTAAGAGACAGTGAACGTTTACAAGACTGCAGAAAACGCGTCAACGTGTCGCCCTTGGGAGCGGCTGCTCTGGCAGGTACAACTTATCCGATTGATCGTGAGTTTACTGCAAAGGTGTTAGGTTTTGATCGCCCATCCAGGAACTCATTGGATTCTGTCAGCGACAGGGACTTCGCCATAGAGTTTTGCTCAGTGGGCGCACTGCTGATGACGCACCTGTCGCGTATGTCGGAAGAACTGGTGCTTTGGACATCGGCCCAGTTTGATTTTATCGATTTACCTGATCGCTTCTGTACCGGTTCATCCATCATGCCCCAGAAGAAAAATCCGGATGTACCCGAACTGGTGAGAGGTAAGACAGGAAGGGTTAATGGTCACCTGATCAGCCTGCTGACATTGATGAAATCTCAACCATTGGCCTACAACAAGGACAATCAGGAAGATAAGGAACCCCTGTTTGATACAGTAGATACCCTCAAAGACTGCCTGCGAGCCTTTGCTGATATGGTTCCACATATTCAGTCAAAGAAAGCAAACATGTCAGAAGCCGCTCGCCGTGGATTCAGCACCGCAACCGATCTGGCAGACTACCTGGTCAGACAAGGCATGCCATTTCGCAATGCCCATGAAGTGGTTGGCAAAGCAGTGGCCTACGGCATTGAGCAGAACAAGGACTTGTCAGAGATGAGCCTGGAAGAACTGACCGTCTTCTCAGACACCATTAAGGAAGATGTGTTTGATGTGTTGACGCTGGAGGGATCTGTTGCTGCGAGGGATCATATTGGCGGCACTGCGCCGGGGCAGGTGAGGTTGGCTGTAAAACAGGCCCGAAAGCTCGCCAATGATAACGCTCCCTGATCCTTCCCGCCTTGAGCCTTGACGAGGCTATTGCAAACCAGCGTCCTTTGCGGGCGCGCACGCCAGTGTAGTGTGATGAGAGCTGGAGTAAGATCAGCTCTTGTCCGGTTTGTGTTGCTAATTCAACAGAAACGGTGATGGATTTGTCTGAAACGGAATAAACAAGTCTTAAACCAAGTTGCCTTAGTTTGATTTTATAAAGGTTTGGAGCACCAGGAACTTTTGCAGAAGGGACGTTTACGCCTGGAGTCGATCTCGGTACCGCGCCCCATAGTTCGGGCAATACGGGACAGGTTGACT